>JAAUSP010000408.1 GCA_012032575.1 Anaerolineales bacterium
CCCTGGAACTGGGGCAGAGCGCAACCTGACCACCCTGATCGTCACCCACAACATTGACGAGGCCGTGTTTATGGGCCGCCAGATCATGGTCCTGGGCCAACCGCCCACCCACGAACCGACTGTGGTCGAAAATCCGCGAGCCGGTGCGCCCGGTTTCCGCCAGCAGCCGGAGTTCTTCGAGCGCTGCAATAAGCTGCGGGAAATGCTGGGAGAGCCTGTTTCATGAAGTGGCGCGACGCTCTATTCGGCTTTATTGCCGCCCTTATTATCTGGCAAATTCTGGCGATGCTGCTCAACCGTTCGGTCTTTCCGCCGCCGACACGGGTGCTGGTGGTGTTTGCCCAAACCATTGGCGGAGAGCTGGGGCGGCACTTTCTTGTCTCGGCCTGGCGGGTGATTGCGGCCATTATCCTGTCGGTGGCGCTGGCCGTGCCGGTCGGTTTGGGATTGGGCCAAACGCCGCTGCTCAACCGGCTCTTTTCACCGCTGATCTACATTGCCCATCCGATCCCCAAAATTGTCTTTCTGCCGATTATTCTCATCCTCTTTGGCGCGGGCGATGCCAGCAAAATTTTTATTATCAGCATTATTCTCTTCTTCCAAATCCTGGTGGTGGTCCGCGATGAAGCCGCCGAACTGCGCCCGGAACTGATTATGTCGGTTCGTTCCATCGGTGCGGGCCGGAAGGCGCTGTTTCGCTTTGTCTACTTTCCGGCCACCCTGCCGGCGGTGCTCACCGCCCTGCGGATCAGCGTCGGCACGGCCATCGCCGTCCTCTTTTTTGCCGAAAGTTTTGCCACGACCTCCGGCCTGGGCTACTATATTCTGGTCGAAAGTTGGGGGGCGCTGCGCTATCCCCAGATGTACGCCGGGGTGCTGGCCATGAGCCTGCTGGGGTTGCTGCTCTACTTTGTCATTGATGCCCTGGATCGGCGGCTGGCCCCGTGGCGGGAAAACTGAATAATCGTGAATAGTGAATTGTGAATAGTGAATTGTGAATGACTTCTGCTCAAAGGCGGTCTGCGGCCGCCGTTCTATGAAGGTTAGTAAAATTTGCAAAGCCGGGCCGGGGGTTGCAGACCTCCTCCGAGCGTAAATCATCCGTAGGATAAATGAAATCACTCTACGTTTTTCTCAACATGATCAAGTTCGAGCACACCATCTTTGCTTTGCCGTTTGCTTATCTGGGCATGTTGATGGGGGCGTGGGGCTGGCCGCCCAGCGGCAGCGGCTGGCCGACCTGGGGCCAGGTGTTCTGGATTACGGTGGCGATGGCCGCCGCCCGCACTGCCGCGATGAGTTTCAATCGCTACATTGACCGGCAGATGGACGCCCACAACCCCCGCACCGCCGCGCGGGATATTCCGGTCGGGCGTATCAACGCCAACGTGGTTCTGTTTTACGCGCTGCTCTCGCTGGCGGTACTGCTGCTGGCGGCCTGGATGCTCAACCCGCTCTGCCTGATCCTGGCCCTGCCGGCGATGCTGTTTCTGGTCGGCTACAGCTACACCAAACGCTTCACCTGGCTGTGCCATTGGATTCTGGGCGCAACCGATGGCCTGGCCGCTGCCGGCGGCTGGATAGCCGTCACCGGCTCGATTGACCCACCGGCCTGGACGTTGTGGCTGACCGTGACTGTCTGGATTGCCGGCTTTGATTTGATTTACGCCTGCCAGGATATTGACTTTGACCGGACTTATGGCCTGCACTCCGTACCCGCTCGCTTTGGCGTTGCCGCCGGGCTGCGCATGGCCCAGTTAATGCACCTGCTCACGGTACTGGCCCTGGCCGCCACCGGCTGGCTGATGGGCCTGGGCTGGCCCTATTGGCTGGGCGTCGCCGCCGTAGCCGGGCTGCTGATCTACGAGCACTCGCTCGTCTCCCCCACCGATTTATCCAAGCTAGGGTTTGCCTTTTTTAATGTCAACGGTTACATTGCCGTCACCATTTTTGTAGCCACCCTGATTGCGGTTGCGATTTAGGCGTTGGAAGGTTGGAAAGTTTGCAGGTTGAAGGTTGATGATAGAGTTATGATTACTTTCGAGAACGTTACCGAATTGGAAGCCTGGCTCACGGCCAACGGGATTGACACTTCCTGTTGGGGGACCGGCGGGGCAAAGACCGTAGAAAACCTGTGGTCCGAACTGGCCGAGGGCGAATCAGAACTGCATGCCGACCCGCCCCGGCGGCAGGTGCGGATTGTCAGTGTGACGATTTGCCGGGGCCGGCGAACGCTGGTGGAAGTGGGTCAGGCTTTTGGCGAGAACCAGTACCGCTACCGCGATATGCCGCCCACGGAAAAAATGAAGCCGGGCGAGCAGCCGGTCGAGGCGGCTGTTCGCTGTTTGCAGGAGGAGTTGGAGGCCGACCCCAACCGGGTGAAGATTCTATCCGCCGCCGCCGAGCCGGAGCAGACTATGCAGGACTCACAGTCGTACCCCGGCCTGACCACCTATTACGTTCGTTATTACGTTGAAGCCAAAGTCGCCGGCCTGCCGCGCCAATCCTTTTCCACGATGGAGGCGGCCCACGACGACGGCGATCCGGTCAAAAGTCACCAGTGGCGCTGGAAGCCGCTGGCTGCGGAGTCCTAAATTATGGAGTTCCTGAGTAAATTTATTGTTCTGCTGCTTTTAGGCATCCTGGGCCTGGTACTGCCGGCGCTGTTGGCCGCTTGGCTGTTTACTCTGGTTTTGCCCGTGCCTTTTGATCAGATGGTATGGGTATCTCTGGGTATGCTCATATTTATAAGGCACTTCATCCTGAACCTGACCGACATTCCCGGCGTTAAGGAAATGGACATTGTCGGAGCGATTGTTGCCCCGTTCTTTTCTTTTATTCTGCTCGCTCTGTCCGGTCTGGGTGGTTGGTTATTATTAAAAGCCATTTCGCTTGATTTGACCTTGACCCAGGCAATTACCCTGTTTGCTGTCAGTCTAACGGCTGGCGCTTATTTTTCAGTCAGGTCCGGTACGGGAGGCATGCCCCTTTGGATGACGACCCTGCCCGAGATAAGCGATGAGTTTGACAGCGACGATATGGTTATTGCTCCCAGCCCGCCCAGAAAGCGCAAGAATCGAGCCAGAGGACGATGAATGAATTGACTCTTCGGATAAAGCAATTCCTGGCTGAGCACACTACCCTCACCCTGTCTACCCTGGCCGAGGATGGCCGGCCCCAGGCCGCGCCGCTCTTTTATGCTGAATTGGATGACCTGTCGCTGGTTTTCATCTCCGAGCAGCGGGTGCGCCACAGCCAGAATGTGGCCCGTGATGAGCGGGTGGCGGCCACCATTTATGCCGACGGGCAGCAGTGGCAGTCCATCCGGGGGGTGCAGCTTGAAGGGACCTGCGCCGCCCTCTCCGGCGCAGCAGCCGAGACCGTCCGCCGCGCCTATGTGACCAAGTATCCCTTCATTTTAGAAAACAAGTTGTTGGCCGGTATGCTGGAGCAGGTGACTTTTTACAAAATTACCCCCACCTGGCTGCGGCTGATTGATAACTCGCAAGGCTTTGGGCACAAGGAAGAGTGGAGAACTGAGGGAACTCAAGGGAACTGAAGGAACTGTGAAGCCTCCGTCAATTCCTGTCAGTTCCCTCAGTTCCTTTAGTTCCTTTAACATTCTCCCCCACTTTTCCCATTGGTTTACAAAAGTAGCTATGTTATAATACTTCATGCAATGGCTGATTGACGGACATAACCTCATCGGGCAGATGCCCACGCTGCGGCTGGACGACCCCAACGACGAAGCCAAGCTGGTGGAATATCTGCGCGGTTACCGGGCGCGGACTGGCCACCGGGTGACGGTCATTTTTGATGCTGGGCTGCAATACCATGTAGCCGAAACCAAAAAATCCGGCGGGGTGACGATCCAGTTTGCCCCACACGGCCAGACCGCCGACCAGATAATTATCCGGCGGCTGCGGCAGGTCAAGAATCCGCCGGAATGGGGGGTTGTCTCGTCAGATCGAGCCGTGCAGCAGGCCGCTCGCCAGGCCCGAGTGCGGGTGCTGGCGGCCCGTGAGTTTGCTCAACAACTGCTCCAGGGTAGTCCGGCGGTGCCGGAGGATGACCGGGGCAGCCAGGTTGAAGTCAAACTCTCGCCTGAAGAAGTAGACGATTGGCTCAAGCTCTTTAAAAAAAAGCAGGGTAAACCATGAACACACCAACCCCCAACTCAAGCTCTGACAACAACTCTGTCGCTATTCTCTCCTCCCCCATCACCGACCTGGCTTCGGCCCAACAACGGATTGACACCCTGGAAGCAGAACTGGCCGCAGCCAGGCAAGAACTCCGCGAGGCTGACACCCTCAAAACCGAATTTATCGCCACTGTCAGCCACGAACTCCGGACCCCTTTAAATTCAATTATTGGCTTTGCCAAATTATTGCTTAAACAAAAGATTGGTCCGCTCAATCCGGTCCAGCAAACCGACGTCTCCCTCATTTACGACAGCGCCCAACACCTGCTCGGCCTGGTCAACGATATTCTGGACCTGTCCAAAATCGAAGCCGGCAAAATCCGGCTTGACCTGGGATGGGTCAGCGTAGAGGAAATTATTGTGGGGGTCATGGCTTCCACTTACATTCTGATCGAAGGCAAACCCATCGAACTCCGGGAAGAGATCGAGCCGAATTTGCCCAAAGTGTATGTGGACCGCAGCCGTATCCGCCAGATTGTGATTAATATTTTATCCAATGCGGCCAAGTTTACCGATGCCGGCTGCATTACCATGCGCATCCGCCAGATAACCAAAAACGACCAGCACTTTGTCTGTTTCTCGGTCAAAGATACGGGCATCGGCATTGCCCCCGCAGATATGGACAAGGTTTTTGAAGCTTTTCGCCAGATTGACAGTTCAATTGCCCGGCGGGCCGAAGGCACCGGCCTGGGCATGCCCATTAGCTACCGCCTGGTCACGCTCCACGGCGGCGAATTGTGGGTTGAAAGTCAGGTAGGCCAGGGCAGCATCTTTTCATTTACTATTCCTTTGCAGCCGCCGGCTACTCTGACGGAACGTGGGAATAAATAGGAGATTAGAGATTGGAGATTAATAATCTCCAATCTCCAATCTCCAATCTCTCAACCGCAACAAAGTTATTTACGACCATTACATGACTTTAGAGGTAAGCTTGAATCAATGAGCAAAACGATCCTCTATGTTGAAGACAACGCCGCCAATCGAGAGCTGGTGCGCCAGGTTTTGGAAGGCGTTGGCTATACCGTGCTCGAAGCCTTGGATGGCTTGAGCGGCATCAAGGCTGCCCAGGACACCCATCCTGATTTGATTCTGATGGATATTAATATCCCCGGCATGGATGGTTACGAAGCGGCGACTCGCATCAAGAGCCTGCCGGAATTGAGCAATATTCCGATTATTGCCCTCACCGCTAAAGTGATGGCCGGCGACCGCGAACGAGCTTTGGCGGCCGGCTGCAACGGCTACATTGCCAAACCTATTGATATTGACGTCTTGCCTCAACAGGTGGCCGAATTTCTGGGCGGTCTGCGTGAGAGCATCACCGGCGAGCAGGAAAGCGCCTATCTGCGCGAGTACAACGAGCGCCTGGTGGATCGGCTGGAGAAAAAAGTGCAGGAGCTGACCAAGGCCAATGAAGCCCTGGCCCACACCGATGCCATGAAATCGCGTTTTATCAACCTGGCGGCGCACGAACTCCGCACTCCGCTGGCGGCGGTGCATGGCTATCTGAGCCTGCTCACCGCCTCGGATAGCTCCCTGATGGTCCACGGCGATGAGAAAACCCAGCAAATTGTCGAAGGCGTTGTGACCGGGGTGGACCGGCTGCGGGGCATTGTACAGGACATGCTCGATGTGACCCGGATTGAGGCGGGCACGCTGCAATTGAAACACGCCCCCATTGGCCTATCGTTGATTTTGGATAAGATCAATAAAGATTTTAAGAATGTGGCCGCCCGGCGGCAGCAAATTTTGCTCGTTGGCAAGGCCAACCACATTCCCACCCTCTGGGCTGACGGTGAACGGGTCACTCAGATTTTGCGCAACCTGGTCAGCAATGCCGTCAAATATACTCCCGATGGCGGGACCATCGAAATCAAGGTGGACATGTTGGGCGATGATTCGGCTTTTGTCCAGAGTTCACCCGCGCCCCAGCCGTTTATCAAGATCACGGTCAGCGATACCGGCGTGGGCATTGCCCCAGAAGATCAGGAACGCATTTTTGAAAACTTCTACGAAGTCCGCGACATCGAACGGCACAGCACCAGCAAAACCGAATTTATGGGCGGCGGGACGGGCCTGGGGCTGGCCATCGCTCGCGGCGTCGCTGAGGCGCATGGCGGCTGGCTGTGGGTGGAAAGCGAGGGCCACGACCCGGTTCGCTGCCCTGGCAGCCAGTTTCACCTCATTTTACCGCTGGGCGAGCTGAGCAAAGATTAAATCCACGCTTTTGACAACTTATCTGGAAGACCTTATCATGGCCCCACTATCCCGACCTGAAGGGTCAAAATCAGGCCGGTTTGGGAGTGCGTGTTGAAGTTCCACTGGCTGGACAATCTAGCTCCGGAAAAGCGAACCCTCTACCTCGTCCTTTTGGGTATAATTCTTTTAACCATTCCATGTTACTGCCTGGGGTTTTATACCCTGAGCGCCGCCCCCCCGCTTGAAGAGGCCCTCACCCCCACCCGTTTTATTATTACCTTGCCCAGTCCGACCCCATCGTTTGCCGCTCAAACCCCGCTGCCTACCTCAGCCGGCGGCCCTTCAACCCCCACGCCGACTCGTGTGATCGGTTCACCCACAGCCACTCTGGAGCCAACGCCGACCCAGTCCTTCCCCACCGTAGTCGCAAGTAAAACGCCGACGCCGTTACCGTCAACGCTAACCCCCACGCCGACCGCTACCTTCCTGCCGACGGCTACTCCAACCGCCACCGGCACGTTCGTGCCGACCCATACGCCGACCGCGACCCATACGCCGACCGCGACCGGCACGCCACCACCATTGGCGAAATCGTCCGGTAGTTCCGAAGGTGGTCCAATTGTCCGCCG
>JAAUSP010000014.1 GCA_012032575.1 Anaerolineales bacterium
GCCGTTTGTGGCGGAGACGCTATAAAAATGGGACGCGGACGCGAAGCGCGGATGATACGGATAGAAAAAAGCAGGTTACATTATGGCTAGAAAACTGACCGGCAAAGAATTATTGGCCGAAGGCTGGCCGCCCGGCCCGATTATGGGCGCGGCATTGGAAGCCGCCGACACGCTGCTGGCGGATAAGCTCGACCGGGGTGAAGTGCTGACCCGCCTGAATGAGGTGCGACAGGCTCCGGCTCAATTTCGCAGCGACCCCCTCTTTGGCGTATTGGCCCAGCGGCTAATCGAGTTGGAACAGCCAAAATCCAGCCCGCCCGCACCGATTCGGGAGGCTCCCATCTCCTTCCGGGTCTGGGGCAAAGATTTTGAGCCGCAGACGCTGCAACAGTTGGAAAATGCCGCCCGTCTGCCCGTTTCGGAAGCCGCCGCGCTCATGCCCGACGGTCATCCCGGCTACGGGCTGCCCATCGGCGGGGTGCTGGGGACGGAAAACAGCGTCATTCCCTACGGGGTGGGGGTGGATATTGCCTGCCGCATGCGCCTGAGCATCTACGACGAGCCGCCCAGCTTTATCCAGGCCCAGGGCGACCGGCTGCGCAAGGCCCTGCTGTTCAACACCCGCTTCGGCCTGGGCGAGCGGGATGGGGAGTGGGACCCGCGCAACCGCCGCGACCATCCTTTGCTGGACGACCCGCGCTGGCGCGAACTGGGCCTGCTGCGCCACCTGCACGATAAAGCGGTGCGCCAGATGGGCACGTCGGGCACGTCTAACCATTTTGCCGAGTGGGCCGCCTTGAATGTGCTGGAGGACATCCCGCAGTTGGGGCTGCACGCCGGCGATACCCGGCTCTGTTTTGTCACTCACTCCGGCTCGCGCGGCATCGGGGCGACGATTGCCCAGGAATACACCCGTATTGCCAAAGATTTGCGCCCGGAACTGCCCAAGCAGTTCCACGAGCTGGCCTGGCTCGATTTGGACAGTGAGGCCGGACAGGAATACTGGCTGGCCATGCAGGTCGCCGGGGATTTCGCCTCGGCCTGTCACCTGACCATTCACCAGACAGTCAGCGCCGCCGCCGGCTTGCAGCCCGCCGCCTTTGTAGAAAATCACCACAATTTTGCCTGGGAAGAAACGCACGGCGGCAAAAAGTTGATTGTCCACCGCAAGGGAGCGACTCCGGCGGCGGCGGGCGAGTTGGGGGTTATCCCCGGCACAATGGCCGACCAGGGCTACCTGGTGCTGGGGCTGGGCAACGCAGCCTCGCTGAATTCGTCCAGCCACGGCGCGGGCCGCCCGCGTTCGCGCACTGCCAGCAAGCAGATGATTACCCGCCACCAGCGCGACGCCTACCTCAAGCAGCGCGGCGTAGAACTGCTCAACCCCGACGCCGGGGTAGACGAAGCGCCGCAGGCCTACAAAAACCCAGCAGAGGTGATGGCCCAGCAAACCGACCTGGTGCGGCCTATTGCCACCTTCCAGCCGTTGATCGTGATGATGTCCAGCGATGAAAAGTTTGGGAAGAAAAAAGGGAAAGATAAAAAGCGGCGTTGAGAATGGAGTCCAACAGCACGAAACCAATTGAAAAAACGCGCTGATACCTTCGATAAAGTCTTGTCATTCCGAAAAGTCTTGTCATTCCGACCGGAGGAAGGAATCTTCTTCCCCGCCACCTAAACTTCCAGGCAAGGACAAAGATTTCTCGCTGGCGCTCGAAATGACATGGAAGTGCGCAACTTCTAATTCTGTTGAAATGAGGATTAATGATAGGCGATCTATTGTTCGAGATCGTGATTATTTTTGTACTGTTTCTGGCTAACGGCTTTTTCGCAGCTTCGGAGCTGGCGGTGGTGTCAGCGCGGAAGGGCCGGCTGGAGCAGCAGGCTCAGGCAGGGCAGCGAGGGGCGGCAGCGGCGCTGGAACTGGTCGAAGACCCCAGCCGCTTTCTCTCGACGGTGCAGGTGGGAATTACCCTGATCGGCACGTTTGCCGCCGCTTTTGGCGGGGCGACTCTGGCCGAACTGCTCGAAGGCGCTCTGGCCGACATCCCGGCGATCGCTCCTTATGCCGGTACGATTGCCTTGAGCGTAGTGGTGCTGGCGATGACCTATCTTTCGCTCATCGTCGGCGAGTTGGTGCCAAAACGGCTGGCGCTCCAGAATGTCGAGGGTATGGCCAGCTTTGTCGCGCCGAGTATGCGCGGACTGGCTCGACTGGCGAGTCCGGTGGTCAGCTTTTTAACCTTCTCGACCGAAGTTGTGCTGCGCTTGCTGGGGCGGCATCAGATGGCCGAGTCGCCCATCACCGAGGATGATATTATGGCCCTCGTCCGCGAGGGAACCAGCGGCGGGATGGTCGAGGCGGCGGAAGAAGATTTGATTACCAATGTTTTTGCCTTTAGCGACCGGCTGGTGCGCTCACTAATGACGCCGCGCACCCAGATTGTGGGCATCGAACTGGCTACGCCGCTGCCCGATTTGCTCCAAATCGTGACCGAGTCCGGGTATTCGCGCCTGCCGGTTTTTGAAGATTCGCTGGACCGGGTGATCGGCATTTTGAATGTCAAAGATTTGCTGCGGGTTTGGGGGTCATCCACAGGGATTGATTTGTGTTCGCTGCTGCGCCCGCCCTGCTATGTAATTGAAAGCCAGCGGGCGGTTATCGCTTTTCAACAGATCAAACAGAGTAACAATGCCCTGGCCCTGGTGCTGGACGAGTACGGCCAGGTGGCCGGCCTGATTACCCTGGAAGATATGCTGGAAGAACTGGTGGGCGAAATTGCGGACGAGTACGATGAGGCCGACACCTCCATCATCCGGCGGGAGGATGGCAGTTATCTGGTGGACGGGCTGCTGCCCTTGAGCGATCTGGAGGAAAAACTGAATATCCCGGAGGTCGAAAAGTTGGGGCGAGAATACAGCTTTGAAACCGTCGCCGGCTTGCTGCTGATCCTGCTGGGGCGCATCCCCACACCGGGCGATACCGCCCGCTGGCAGGATTACACCTTTGAGGTGGTGGATATGGACGAAAACCGAATTGATAAAATTCTTATCTCGCCACCCCGGCTGCGGGAGGCAGCCTGATAATCACAGCGTTTTCGGCGCTGGTATCACCAATGAGGGGCACTCGTTCCAGGGTTTTTGGATCGTAAAAACCCACATAAAGTTGGTACGGCTCGCCACCCGCCGGCAGCGGCAGCGACAGGTTCAAGTCGGCGGTGTCGCGCAACCATTCGCCTTTTTGCTGCAAAACGTTCCACGCTTCAACCGTCAACAGGCCTTCCAACAAAAAATGATCCGCCTGGGCGATGATCTGGTTTTGGGCATTGCGTAGCTGCACAAACACTTTAAACTGGCGGGGCGGGGCCGCAACAGGCCGCCAATACAGCCCCAGCGGCAGCGTCCCATCGGGAGACAGGTCAGCCGGGTCGAGGTAGTAGCCTTCCAGCCGGATCATCTCGCTGAAATTAGCTTCAAGCCGGACGGATGGCTGCTCAAGCAGAGGGGTGGGATAGGGCCGGCTGCGAAAGATATAAGTGGTGCCGGTTTGCTCAACCAGGTCCATTTGGGCCAGGATTTGCTGAGTAAAAAACGGCTCAAAGCGCTCGTAGAGGCGCTGTTCATCCACCACAAACCAGAGCCGCTGACCCTGACCAAGAATGTCGTTAAGCCGCTTGACCGAATCAACCAGGGGACTGGCGGCGTAACGGTCCACCAGAGCGCTGTCTTCGCCCTCCCCCCGAAAGACGGAAGCCGAGACCTGGTTGGCGTAGTAATCACAGAAGCCCAAGTAGAGATAAGCCGCCGCCGGATGGGTGGTCATCAGTCGGTCGCCGGGCTGCCAGTTGGCTTTGACATAGGCAAAGGCGGTGTTGTAGTCGCCCGTGCCCTGAGTTTGGGCCACGTTCCAGGCCCTCGGCCCCCACAGAAGGGCAATCAAAATTACCCCGGCCAGCGCAACCGCACCTTTTAGCCAAACCAGTTTTTGAGCCTGCTGCCCTAATTTCGCCGCCAGGTCAAGGGGCAGCGACAGCAAATGGGCCAGACTGCCGGCGCTCAGCAGCAAAAAACCGGGCAGGGCCGGAATAAAAACATAGCGACTTTTGCTCCAGGTATCGGTCAGCAGCGCCCCCATTTCAAAGATAACCAGCCCCAGAAAGAGAGCCAGAAACAACAGGGCGACATCCCTGAAGTTAGCCCGGCGGCGGATAATTCGATACCCGGCCAGCAGCAAAGCCAGACCAATGATCGGGCGCAGCCAGTCGTAAGGCGGCTCTTCAAAAAAGCCGACCAGGTTATCAAAGCGACCCCATTCCAGGCCCGGCCAGATAAAGCCGCGTAAAAAGCTCAGGCCCAGCGGCGGTGGGGCCGCTGCCGCTGCATCGGGATGAACGATCACTTTGGCGCTGGGGTTGTTCATCCCTCCGGCGACCACACTCAAAGCCAGGGCCACAATCACCAGACCCACCGCCGCCGCCTGCCACAAACGCGGCTGGCGCAGCCAATCCCGCCGATAGAGCCAGGTAAAACCCAACAGCAGCAGGCTCAACGGTGGCAGGATCAGAAAGGTCATGGTGTGAGAGAAAAGCGCGGCGGCCAGAAACAGCAGAGCCAGATAGCGGGTTCGCGGGGCGGGGCGATGCAGCGTGCCCAACAGAAACCAGGCGATGGTCAACAAGACAAACAGGTGCGCCGGGGTATACATCCGCGCCCGCCCACCCCAGATAATCGAAGTTTCGTCCAAAGCGGCCAGAGTCGCGGCCAGCACCCCGGCCAAAACGGAGCCAAAAAGCCGCCGGGCAGCCAGATAATAGGCAGCGATAGTGACAACACTCAGCCACAGCACCGGCCAGCGGGCGATTTCTTCTTTAAACCCCAGCAGGGCAATCAACGCGCCGGACAGGTAGGAGAACAGCAGGCCGTGATCGTAAAACAGCCCCGACGGCAAAACAGGCCCGCCTTTTTGGGCCGTCATTAGCGCGGCCAGCATGCTGATGAATTCGTCGTAAAAATAAACCGACCCTAGCAGGTACGACAACCGCAGCCACAACCCCACCAGCAGCAGCGGCATCAGCCATAGCAACGGCTGAGTCCACCAGGCGGGCCACCGTTTCAAGACGACAGGAGCAGGCGTCATGGGACGGTAATTGTCTCCAGGAGAACCGCATTCTCGCCGCTGGTATCGGCGGTGAGAGGGACTCGTTCAAAGGTAGCGGGGTCGTACAGGCCAACCAAGAGAGAATAAGCGCCGGAGGGTAGATTTTCCGGCAGGGCCAAATCGGCGGTGTCGCGCAGCCATTCCTGCTGCTGTTTGAGCTGGCCCAACAAGCCGCCGCCGAGCAGTCCCTCGTAAATAAAATGATCGGCCTGGGCGACGGTTTGCCCCTGCGCGTTCCTCAACTGGACAAATACTTTGTAGGGACGCTGAAAATTGGTTGCCATAGGCCGCCAGTACAGACTCAACTGAACCGTCCGATCCGGGGCTACGGCGGCCAGGTCGAGAGCGTAGCCGCCTAATTCGATCAAATCGCTAAAATTGGCCGCCAGCGTGGTGGCTGGCTCCGGCGGCATAGGGCGGGGATAAGGGCGACTCGCAAAAACCAGAACCCGGCCCGTTTCGTGCTTCAAATCCATCTGGGCAAAAACCTGCTGGATAAAGAGCGGTTCGTAGCGGCTGAAGAACCGATCCTGATCCACCACAAACCACAGCCGGGGTGAGGCCAGCGCCGCGTTCAAACCTTCGACCGAATCAACCAGGGTTGAGCCGACGTACCGATCTACCTCCTCCTCAGACTCTTCATCTACCATTACCCGCGCTGTACCCTGGGTGGCGTAATAATCAGAGCGGCCCAGGTACAGATAAGCCGCCGAGGGATGGACGGTCATTACCCGGTCACCATCCTGCCATTGGGATTTGACCCAGCGAAAAGCGGTGTTATAGTTACCGGTTCCCTGCGCCAGCCCCGCCTCAAGCGCCGGTTCGGCCCAGAAGGCGGCGATGAGAATAACGCCGAGGAGAGGGAGTAGGGAGTAAGTAGTAGGTAGTAGGGGTTTTTGGGTCGGTGCTCGCCAGGGCAGAAAATGCCCTAAAAATTCAAGGATACGGGTGAGGCCGTCCGCGGCCAGCAGCAGGATGGTCGGGTGACAGAGGATGAACAGGTAACGGGTTTTGCGCCAGGTCGAGGTGAGGGCCAGACCGAGTTCGGCGATGGTGAGGATGAAAATCAGCCCCAGCAGCAGGGCGGCCAGGTCGCGGGGGGTGAGGCGGCGGCGAAAAAGAGCGATCAGGGCCAGCCCCAACGACACCCCACCTAAAAGCAACAAGGGCCAATATTCGTCATCGGTGTAGATGTAAATAAAATCGTCAATCCGATTCCAGCCGATACCGGGGTCTAAAAATTTAGCCAAGACGCCGGCCAGTCCACCGCCATCCCCCTGGCCACCGCTGCTTTCAGCCGCTCCCGGCGATAAAAAGGGAATTTGTCCTCCAACGGCAAAAACCATCCCGACGGCCAGGACGATGCCGATCAAAAGCAGTTCCGGGATTAGCGATTTTTCAATTTTAAAATTTCGCCGGCTCACCAGCCAACAGACAACAAAAGCCAGCGCCCAAACCGGCAACGCCACCACCGCCACCGAGTGCGCCAGAATGGCGGCAAAGTAACAGCCAACCCCCACCAGCCGGTCGCGGCGATTGGGCCGGAACAGCAGCCCCTGAGCCAGAAAATAGAGGGCCAGCAGCATCAACAGCCCGGCCAGGGCATACATGCGCATGCGGGCCGCCCAGACGATCATTTCGGGGTCGAGGGCAGCCAGGGTTAAAGCCAGCAGCCCGGCCAGGGCTGTCTGGAACAGGCGGCGACCTACATGGTAAAAGCGGCCACAGCCAGCACCCCGGCCAGCAGCGAAGGCCAGCGGGCAATCTCTTCCGTAAAACCGACCCGTTGCAGCAAGGCGCTGCCAGGTAGGAGAGAAGGAGTCCCTGATGATAAAAGAGACCCGACGGGAAAATGGGACCACCTTTTTGGGCCGTCATCTGCGCAGCCAGCATACTGATGTATTCGTCAATATGAAAAATGCCGGCCAGCAAATGCCCCAAACGCAGGGCAAAAGCGGCCAGCAGGAGAAGCAGGACTAGAAAATAGGTGAATTTGGATAACATGAAAAATTAATTATGAATTATGAATTGTGAATTGTGAATTTTCATTAACCATTCACAATTGGCTATTCACCATTCACAATTATTCACTTCCGTTTGCGGCACAGGGCAATTTGCCAGGGGAAGGCGTAGCCGTGCCAGACAATATCTACCACCCCCTCGGCCATCTGCCGAAAACTTCGCCCACTGTAGTTATGAAAGTGTTCAGGATCGTTGCCGAAAGCACGGATATGTTTGCCGCGCAAAAAGTTGGCCCCCCTAAAAAAAGGTTCATGCGGCACGCTGACCAGGATATATTCCGAAGAAACACGAGCCAGTTCGCGCAACCCCACCCGCGAGTCAGGCAGATGCTCCAATACTTCCAGGCACATCACCAGGGGAAAACTGTTAGCCGGAAAGGGCAGATGATGCAGATCAAACTGGGTGCGCGGAACCTTATGCTCTACATGGCTGCGCCCCCACAGCAGTGCGTCCCCGCTAAAGTCGCCACCAAACATGACGGCCGGGGCCTGGTGAGTTTCTTGCAAATGTTTCAGGACAAAGCCTTCACCGCAGCCGGCATCCAACATACAGGCAGCCTCTGTCTGTTGGATCAAAGCAGCGACTTTATGATGAAATTTATCCAGCAGGGTGCGCTGAATGGGGTTAGGGTTGAGATGCTTTTGGCGGTTTCCGTGACGATCCATAGGGAATATAAAATAAGAATTTAGAAATTATAATTTTAGTTTGAGAGATTGGAGATTAGAGATTAAGTAATCTCCAATCTCTAATCTCCCAATTTTAAGCAGCTTCCAAATCGTGCTGCAAAACCTTTTTAATGGCAAATTCCTGCTCGGGGCGGAAGGTAAAATAGCGGATCATTTCGCCCAGGAGGCCGGTTGAAAAAAGCTGGATACCCAGGATCATGGCTAAAATACCCACAGTGAAGAGAGGTCTGGTGCCGATTGGCTCAACATCAGCCAGACCGAGGGCACGCTGGAGCCATTCCAGGGCCAGGTAGAATTCGATCAGGCCGCCCAGGCCAAACATGGCCAGACCGGCTACGCCAAACAGCCGCAGCGGGTGTTTGAGGTAGGTGGTCAAAAACAGCACGGTGATAAAATCCAGCAGGCCGCGAATGGTCCGGCCTGCGCCATATTTCGACACCCCGGCGTGGCGCGGGTGATGCTGTACCGGCAGTTCGGTCACGCGAAAACCCTGGCCGACGGCCAGCACCGGAATAAAGCGGTGAAAATCGCTGTACAGCGGAATTCGCTCGGTGACAATTTTGCGATAGACTTTGAAGCCGCAGTTAAAATCGTGCAGCCGCACCCCGCTAAAGGTGGACACGCCCCAGTTGAAAATACGCGAGGGCCAGGTTTTGTCAATCGGGTCGAGACGGTGATAGCGCCAGGCGGCGACCAGGTCATAGCCCTCTTCCAGTTTAGCCAGCATAGCCGGAATTTCAGCGGGGTCATCTTGCAGGTCGGCATCCATGGTGATGATGATTTCACCCCGGCTCTGGCGGAATCCGGCGACCAGTCCGGCTGTTTTGCCAAAATTCTGCTGAAAATGGATGACCTGCACCGCCGGGTCTTTTTCAAACAGCTCGCCCAAAATTTGGGGCGAACCATCCGTACTGCCATCATTGACAAAAATAATTTCGTAAGGCCGGGCCAGGGTTGAGAGCACTTCGGTCAGTTTCTGGTGCAACAACCTTAAGTTGCCCTCTTCATTCAGCAGCGGGATAACCAGAGAGAGGGTGGTCACGCGGCCCCCTTTTCCCAACCAGGCGAGGGAAGAGGCCGCGAGGAGTCGGGAATTCTGACTTCCTCGTGATAGGAACGTTCGGTGTTGACGGCCCAAATATCGTGGTTTTGGCCCAAGATAATATTTTCAACGGCCAACATAGCCGTGAGCATAGAATGATCCTGATTGTTGTACATGTGCAAGCCGTTGCGTCCAGTCGTTTGTAAATTTTCAATCGAGGCGAGATAGCTTTTGATCAGTTCCAGATAGGCTTTGTACTCGCCGGTATAAACAGGGTAAGCTTTGGGCTGGCGGAAGACAACCCCATCCAACACGTCGGCCTCCTGAACCAGACCCAGTTGAGCCAGCTCACGCCGGCCCAGCGCAATCAATTCGGCCTCGGCCATCTGCCAAAACGGTTCGTCCTCGTTGCAAAAATATTCCAGGCCGATGCAGGTAGTACCGGGGACGGGAGCCATATCGGGACTCCAGTTTTTAAAGTTTTGAATTCGACCCACCCGCACTTCGGGACTGTGGACGTAAATCCAGTTGTCGGGAAAGATGTCGTCACGCCGTACGATGAGCGCGACGGTCAGGAAATCGCGGTAGGTCAGCTTGCGGGCGGCTTCGACAATTGCGGGGGCCGGGGCCGGTTTCATTTTTAGAATGAGTTCGCTCAGCGGCATACTGGAGATAAAATGGTCACCGCAGGCTGTTATCAGGCCGGTCGGACCATTCGACACAATACTTTTGACCCGCTGGCCGCTCATCTGTAACTCTACCACCTCGCTTTCCAAAAAACACGATGGTTTTGCGCTTCGATCAACTCTTGTACCCGCTCCCAGAGCATGCCCGGCCCGCGTCGGGGATAGTCAAAGGCATCAATCAGCGTTTTGACCGAGCCTTTTTCGGATGGGAAGAGGGCATTTTTTACCGCCGTGGTCAGCGACAGGCCCTTGATACGCTGGGCGGCCCATTCGGCTTTGATTTCGGTGCAGGGGATGCCCCACACTTTTTCGGTGTAAGTTTTGAAAAAAATCTGGTATAGGCGTTTTCCAAAGCGATTGGAAACCCATTCCTCCAGGTTGTCCTCACGCGGAGAGGGTCGCAACTGCACCCAGACATAACTCAGACCGATGCGCATGCTTTCGATCAGGCCCAATTTGAGCAAAGCGTCGAAAAAGCGGATAGGGTAGTAAAAGAACTTCTTGTTGTAATAGATCCGTGACA
Source organism: Anaerolineales bacterium (assembly GCA_012032575.1). The sequence goes on from JAAUSP010000014.1 coordinate 10,118, forward strand.
GTCGGGAGCGATGAAGAAAATCATCGCCCAATACTTCACGCCACATGTCCTCCACTTCGGTCACTTTGGTAAAAAAGCGATGGCCGCCGATATCCACGCCGTAGCCTTTGTAATTTTCGGTGCGGGCAATACCCCCCACCAGCGACCCTTTTTCAAAGACAAAGGTCTGTTTACCGGCCTTACTTAATTGATAAGCAGCAGTCAATCCGGCTGGACCGGCACCGATGATAACTACGTCGGTTTTTAATTCGGTGTACTGGTTTGAGTCTGTTTCAGTCATTTAGCCAACGATCAATTCAACCTTTAACGTTCAACGTACCCACATTCAAACTATTCCCTTGTTCATTGCCGGCAACGTCAAAATAATTCAGCCGCAGATTCAGCTCCGGCTCGTACATACCCACCCGCAGAGTGTAACTACCGGACGGCAGGTCGGGCGGTAATTTGAGCAGGTGGCGATCCAGGGTTATCTGACCAGCCTCCCAGGTATTGGCATGAGAAGTGCCGCAGACTGGAAAATCGTCGGCCTGCCCCCAATTTTGACCATCTGCCGCAATTAAATGCACAAACACCTTATAACGCAAACTCAAGCGGCTTTGCGCCTGCCAGTGCAGAGTAACGGGCACGATACCCCCCGGTTGAGCATACCCCTCCGCCGCGTCGTAGCCAAGCAAGGCCACCCGGCCACTCAACTGCCCGGCCCGCTCCAGATACTCCGATGGGGCGTTATTTTTAATTCCGACCCCTCGCCCAAAACCCAGGGCCGGCTGGAGGCCGCCACCTGGGGGCGGCGCGGGTTGAGCGGTCATCACCGGAGCAAAATCGGCGGACGTGACGGGCGGCTCAAAAGAGACCGGCTCGGTCAAATCTATTGGTTCGACCGCACCGAAAGGTTGAAACTCCAACACGGTCAGCCGCAAACGGTTATTGCCCCAAATCCGGTAGCGCGGCGCGTAGCCGAAATTGGCCGGGTCGAAGGGTACTTTATAATCGTCGTCGCCCTTGTACGTAATTTCGCCCTGCAACACATAATGGGGGTAGCAGGGCGTCGAATGAGCACCCAACATATACCAGATGGGCGCGTTGCCATCGTCATTGCCGGCCCAACTTCCCTCCAGACGGCCCGTTCGGCGCAGTTGGCCGACAAGCTGCCAGCCCAGTCGAAAAGGATAGCCGAAACCAATCCGGGTCCCGTAGGGATAAGCTGCGTCGGTGGGATAAAAAATGCTTTTGTGGTCAGGATAGGTCAGCACATATTCCAGGTCGCTGCGCAAAAAGAGCATAACTGTGTGTCCGGCAAAAACGGTCAGCGCTACCCCTGCTAAGCCAACCCCTAACCAACGTCCGGCTGGCTGTGACAACTTCGGCCAGGCGGCTACGGCTCTTTGCCACCCCTGCACCACCGCCCAGCCCACCCAAAGGGCTAACGCCCCCAGAAAGAGATAGTGGTGTTTGCCGGGCCGGCTGACCAAAAATACGTAGACCCAAAACGGCGGGGCCAGCCACAACCATAAGACCCGCTGCGCCAGAGAAGTCTGCGGCGAAAAAATTACCCGGCCAAAGAATAAGGCCGTCCCTCCCGCCAGCACCCACGCCGCTATTTGCGTCTGGCCCAACCACCACAGCGCTGCTCCACTTACAATGAGCAAAAGGGCAATCAGGTAAAAATAGAATCTCTCCCCTGCGATTTTGCGACCCTGCCACCCTGCCACCCAGAGCAACAGCCCATTAAAAAAAACTACGTAATAAGCCGAGTTATACTTCAGCGCCTCGTAATAAAAAAAGTGGGCCAGATTGTTAAACGGGGGGCTGCTCCCGCCACCAATCCGGTTTTCCAGGTATGTCCCCGTACTTTCCAGATTGGGGTTTAATAGAAAAGGCACATAAAACAAAGCCACCGGCACGATGAAGATGAGGAGAGAAGGCCAGACACGTGAGGCATGAGGCGTGATACGTGATACGTGAGGCGTGAGGTGTGAGGCGATGAGGCAACGAAAAGGCATAGAATTTTTCGCGTCCCCGCGTCCTCGCGTCCTCGCCTCCCCACCGGCAAAGGTTAGGTAAGCTACGACCGGCAGCAGCAACACGGTTTCAAAATGAAACAGAAACGAGCCGGCCAGCAGGAAGGTAGCCAGTCCGTGCCAGTGCCGGGACAGATTACCCTTTGCTGAAACCGATAATAGGCATAGATAGCGGCCAGGGTCAATAACAGCACCACGCTTTGATACTGGGCCGTGCGGGCATAAGAAACAAAACTCCGTCAATCGCCACCAGCAGCCCGGCGGCCAGGCCGACCCAACGATTGAACAACCGCTGCCCCAACAGCACCATAAAACCGGCACTAACCGTTCCGGCCAGAGCAAAAGGCAGTCGCGCTGTCTGTTCGTCAAAACGGCCGGTTAACCCCCCGATGGCGTTGAGTAATAAAATCTCGCCGGGGCCTTTGGAATGGGTCAGCAGTGCATCTACCTGGCCGTAAACCAGCGAAACCGCTCGCAGCAAAATATCGGCTTCATCGCCCTGATAATCGGAGTAGTGGATATTTACAATGCGGAAGCAAGCTGCAAGCAGGAGAACTAGAATGAGCGAATAGGCGAATGGGCGAATGGGCGAAGAAGCAGCATCGCTTTGGCGGTCAGGATTTGGTCCATGCTGTGACTGATTTGTCACTGCTCGTCGCCAGGCAATCAGGATAAAAAGCAGAGTCATTCCACCCAAACTCAGGGCGACTGGTAAAGCGGTCAGGGGCAGCCGGGCGAAGGCCATGACCAATAATGGTATAATTGTTAAACTGTAACTTACCGGCACTGCGATAAGCCATTGCTCCGGCGGCGTTAAATGACCGGGCTGCGGCCAGAGCGCTTTGAGCAAAGCATAACCCGGTAAAAAACCAATCAGGCTTAAGCCGGCGATTAATTGCCAGGGGTACCAGGGGATAACCAGGATGAGTAAGGGTAGTAGACAAGCACTCGCTCCCAGATAAATCAAGGGATTATTTTTCATATCCGGTAGAAGGGGTTAGAGGTGAGGCCCTACGAATTACCCGATGATCTTCCACCCTCCCAACTTATGGCCTCCGCGCATCTATTTGGCTTTTTAAAGCCTGGGCACATGACGCTGCCAAAACAGGGGCCATTTTACCATCAGATGGATGAATATTCAAACCGGGTCCGTATCCTCATTGGCCCGGCTCACCGGCGGCAATAACGACCTGGCTCAACTCCTGTCGGATTACTTCTGCTTCCGTTTCGGCGTCGAACAGAGCGATTTCCAGGTGATACACACCGGGTGTGGCTTCAGCCGGCAGAGTCAACAGCCAGGGGTCCTGGACAATTTGCCCCGCTTGCCACTCGGTCGAAGGGTAGCCGCTCCGCACCGGGCGACCCAGCCAGTAGGCTGCTTCCTGCCCCTGTTGATCAAGCAGCCGCAGCAGAATTACATAATCGTGACTGACTGGGGTCAAGGCTTGCCAATAAAGCGTAGCCCACAGATTGGCTCCGGGTAGCACATTTTTTGGTTCCAGGTTATATCCAATCAGAGCCAGATCATCGTTGACTGGCAGTTGGAATGGAGACGGCGGTTGAAAAGTCGCAGGGTAATTTTTGGCCGGGATGACGTGAATGGGTTTGGTATCTTCAGGCAGTTCAAAGGTGCCGATGATTTCCCCGTTGTCGGTGCGAAAGCCGTATTGCAAAAAATAATCGCCGGGGGGCATGCCCACGGGCAGGGTTAGCGGCGCGTCGCTTTCAACAATAGACTCGCCGGTGCGATTGGCTTCTTCAAAGCCAGGGCGAGGCTGGGCGATGGCTTCGGCCCAGACATATCCATCCACATCCACCAGGCGGACAAAAAAGCGGTCGGTTTCCAACTGCCCCTCGTTGCGCCAAAACAAGGTCAGCGGCAGGGTGTCACCCGCCGCAACGTTTACGTCGCCCTGGCATGGACTCGGCTGGCATAAGTTGTAGCCAAACAGCGTCCCGCGTCCTTCGAGCTTGTGTCCGCCACCGTAATACTGGGCCGCCGGACCGGGGTAAAGCCAGGCATACTCCAGGCCCTGCAAAGTGACGGTATCGAGAGATTTCCGGCGTTGCAGATAATTGATGATGGCCGGATCGTGTTTGCCCCGCTGGAGTTGAGAAATGTAGATCGAGACGTAATCGGCCTGCATCCAGCGCCCGTCCAGGTTGTCCAAAGCAATAGTTTTACCCCGATAAAGAGATCTAATTTTTGTAGAGTTAGCCGTAGCAACCTTTAAATTCTCGGCCCCCGGCAGGGTGTTCAGATGAGCCGCAACCAAATCAAGTCCCTCACCGCCAATGCCGACCGGCAAAATCCGGGCCGCCTGCTGAATACCGCCCAGAAGCGGATTCCAATAAGTATAATAGTAAGGATGATGAGGCAGAGCCAGGGCTATTTGCAAACCCAGAAGAAACAGGGCCGGAAGCCAGACCATTGTTTGCATTTTGGCTGTCAAAGATCGAATCTGGGACTGTTCCGTCGTCAGCCAACGCCAGGCAGCGACCAGCCCCAATGCCGCCATAATATTGAGGGTGGGCAGCATAGGGATGACGTAGCGATCAAATTTGAGTTCCGACAGGGTAATCAGGACCAGGTAGGGGATCAGGTAAAGCGCCATAATCCCTACGGCCAGCTTGACCGGGCCCGACAGCCAGCGGGTCGGCCAGGTTACCACCAGCGAAATCAGTCCTAGCCACAAAGCCGGGCCGGTGCGATAAAGCAAAACCACTGGATAGAAAGATGGGCCGAGATCTTTATAGTCGAGGAGAGCGCCCCAGAAAAATGTACGCTCCCCCCGCCCTCCCCTTCAACGGCACGAAAGGCGACATAATCATACATTTGTTGTATGGTTTTGATCGGCTCAACCCATAACGCTGGCCAGAGCAGAAACACGACCAGCAGGAGTACGCCCATCCACAGCAATAATAAGCTCAACCCATTTATCAAAAGACGAATATTAATCGCAAAAATCTGCTGCTGTTTCGGCCATGTTGAGCCAGCCTCTTTTAACTCTCCATGATTCTGGCCCCTCCAGAATGGAGCACTGATGATCACCAATAACTCAATGGGCAACAAGGCCACTGCCGAAACTTTACTCAATAATGCCATTCCGGTTAAACCACCGGCCAAAATGACATAACGAAGGCGAGGCTGGGTTGAATACAATAGCAAAGCCAGCAAGGCCAACGTACTCAGGCTGGTCAACATACCCTCAGTGCGCACAGCGCGGGATTCGGTTAACAAGAATGGGTCAAAAGCCAATAGAAAACCGGCAAGCCAGGCCACCCCGCTGCCGAATATATGTCGTATAAAAATAACTTGTAAAGTAAGGAGGAGAGTATTGGCTATGCCAACTACTTGACGCTTATAGGCGAGGGCCTCGATACTGTTATCTGCTCCCACCGCTACGGGCCAATTACTAAAGCCATTCAATCCAAATTTTACCCAACTTCCGATTGTTTCTGCCCACATTAAGGCTACACCCGGATGTCCGGCATGGTAAGTTTGGGCCAGGTCGCCGCTGGCCAAAGCCTGGGTAAATTTGGCTGAACCTTCGAGCCAATAGAACTCATCCGGCCCCACAAAAACATCCAGGTTGAGCACACGCGGCCAGAGCGCCAGGAGAAAAATGACAGCAGCCAATATCAACGGAGATTGTGCCAGGGATTGTACCGACAACTGAGAGCGGATGCGGGCCAAGGATTTGACGTTAGTAGACATAATTCAATGAACCGACAAAGTTTTGAGGAAAATAAAATCATTATCTCCGGTCACTGTTAACCGTTTGCCGGTTGCCGCATCATACATCCCGGCAATCAAACTGTAATCACCCGGAGGCAGGTTGGCGAATTCGATGAGGTGCCGGTCGGTGATGACCTCGTTGACAGCCCAATCGGTGGTGGGCACAGCGCCTGCGGCGGGCAGGCCGTCGTGCTGGGCGACAACCTGGCCTTTAGGGTTGAGCAGTTGGACAAACACGGTATATGATGTAGCGGCAGCCTTGTTGGCCTGCCAATAAAGAGTCACCTGCAAACGAGTTCCGCCCATAATCGGCCTGGCTATCAGATCGAAACCTAACAAGGTTGTTTGAGCGCCCACCTGTTTGTTGACAGGATAAGGTAAAGCCGGAACATCAAAATGCTGGGGACGCTTGATCACCATTATTTTGCCCAATTTAAGTTGTCCCACCTGCGCCTGGGTCTGGGCATCAAATACAGTTATTTGCAAAGCGTAGTTGCCCGGAGAAAGATTAACCGGCAGTTCCAGGCGCCAGGGATCCCCCACAATTTCACCGGCGGTCCATTGGGTGGTAGGATAACTGCTCATCACCGGTCGCCCCAGCCAGTAAACGGCTTCTTGCCCGGTTGAATCGAGGAGTTGCAGGGCAAAGATATAATCTTGAGACAGTGCTGCCTCTGCTTGCCAAAACAGGGTTAACCAGTTGAGGTCTGAGCGAACCAGGGTATTGTTGGGCAAATTGTAACCCATCAGGGTAAGATTGGGGGCAATCAACCGGTCATGCGGCTGGTTCTCAAGCGGGTAAGAAAGCTGAAGCAATCTGGTGGGCCGAGTAACCGTCAATTTAGCGCCGCCGGCAGGGAGTTGAAATTCACCCAACTGTTCGGCCATTCCGGCTGACCGAAAGCCAATCTGTAAAAAATAATCACCCGGCGGCGTTCCAACAGGAATAGACAGGTTAGCCTCGCTTTCGATGATAGCTTGCCGGGTCAATGAGGCGGTTTCGTAGCCGGGTTGCGGGCGAGACAGGGTTTCACTCCAAACATATCCGTCGGGGCTAACCAGACGAACAAATAACTCGTCATCATTACCAGCCCCATCATTTTGCCAGTACAATTTCAGCATTGCTGTATCCCCTGCGGCCAGGGTTTGTTGGGCTAAATCATAGCCTAACAACAGCCCTAAACCATCGAGCTTACTGTTTACATAGTAATCAGCCTCTGGTCCGCGATAAATCCAGGCCAGGGGCAAGCCGCCAAACCTGACTTCCTTAATCAAGGGCTGACGCATGATATAGGCGTAATAAAATGACTCAATCTTTTTTTGCTGGATATCCTCAACCGGAATTAAAATATAATCAGCTTGAATCCAGGGTTCACCATAAACGAGACGAATTGTCTGGCCTTTGATTTCGGGGGCAAGACTGCGTACGGTAGTGCTGGCAACCTTAAGCGATTCAGCATTATCCAGGTTGTTAAGATAAGCAGCAGCCACTCCCAAATCCAGACCCCAGGCCAACATTGTGGCGTGGTAAACCCAGCGAGACCCCAAAATCAACGGGTTGAAATATGAGTAATAATACGGATGATGGGGCAACGATACTGCCGCTTGAACCAGCAGTACAAACCCCAACGCGGCTGAGACAAAAATTGAGCGTGGTGAGTTACCCATTTTTTTATCAGCACGGCTGCCAGCCTGACCAGACCGATGGCCCCCAAGATGTCCAGAGCAGGAAAGAGCGGCAGGGCATAATGGTCACGTTTGAGATACCCTACGGTTATAACAAACCAGATGCTAAGCGCATAAAGACTCAGGCCAAGAGCAGTGAGGGTAGGATTGGGTTTGAAAAACGGTGGTGTTTGACAATTAAACCAGGTTTTTAATTGCGTTATCAGGGTCCGCCTCTGGCCGGCAAAAGTGATTTCAACGACACTCACCATCAGACCAATCATGACCAGGGGCGACAGCCGCAGCGGAATCGTGACCAGATAAAAAAGGGGAAAAGGGTCTTCGGTTGACAGTTGACCCATAAAATAATTTAAGCGTCCACCGTCAAAACTGGTATCAAAGGCAAAGTGGAACATCCAGGCTAGAGCCGGACCGGGTGTCACCCACAGCGCCGGCCACACCGCCCAAAATACAGCCACTGCTGTTCCACTCCAGGCTAACCCACTCATCAAGCCCCACCCCACGCCGGCTGTCCAGCGATCTTGCCGGACCCGCCATAAGGCAAAGGCCAGGATAACCAACCCTATAAACGGGAGTATGGCCACTGTTGAAGTTTTGTTGGCAAGGGCCAACCCCATCGCCGCCCCCGAAAGAAACAGGTAGCGCCAGCGATACTCTGTCAAATAAACAAGCATACAAATGGCCGAACTGGTCATCAGCGTGGCCATAAGGGCATCTCCACGCAGGGTGCGTGAGTCGCTGAGAAGAAACGGATCAAGGGCGAGCAGAATCGTTGCGACCAGGGCAACATTTCGTCCAAATTGGCGCTGAACCAGCCAGAGCAACCCCAGCAACAGCAGAACATTGCACAGAGCCATGGGCAGACGACGGGCCGCCAGATCAAAAAAAACAATGGTTTCTTGATCCAAATGGAGTTGAGTCAGGGCCTGAGGTGAGGGCAGGCCGGTTAGAACGGCCCAGCCATATCGGGCCGCCAGCCCCAGGCATTGAATCAGCAAAACCATAATACCCGGATGACCACGCCCAACAATCGTTCCGGCCCAATCGCCATTTTGCAGTGCCTGGAAAAATTGGTTAGACCAGGGCCAATAGAGCGGTTCATCAAAGGCCACAAACGCACCCAATTCAAGCACACGAGGTAAGGTTATCAGCGCCACAACAGCCGTTAGCAGTAACAGTCTCTTTAAGTTCCCAAAGCTTCGTTTATGCTTTATCAATGTTACTACAATTACGGCCTTTCTATCCGCACAACAATTTTCTCCTGAATATTTTCAATTCTAAAGACCGGTTTCTCCGAGCCATCGTCCTGCTTAACCGGCTCGACCTGGTTGCGGGTAGAATCCTGCAAAGCCAGGTCCAGATGGTAACGTCCATTAATTAAACCGCTCAGGTCGAGCTGGTAGTCAGTATTAACCACCTCTCCGGCTTTCCAGAAAGTTTTCGCTTCAGCCGTACCCAATGGCAGCCGCCATTCTTTGATCATCTGATCCGTGTCTGCTGCCCGCAGAGTAAGCAGCAGATCGAATGCTGCCTCAAAATCGGCCAGACTCCGCCAGTAAAAAACCGGGGCCAGTATATCACCCTCGGCCCCACCAGCATTAAAATACAAATCATATCCCAGCAAAGTCAGGCGATTGCCAAAATTGCGCTGTAGTTCAGCTTGCATCTTTGGCATAGTGTAATTTACCGGCTGCGGCAAAACCTCAAACTGAGGGATAAGGACAGGGGAAGAGGAGGTGTAAGGCAGGTCCGGGTTGAAGAGCGAGATTTCCAGGTTATAGTTGCCCACAGGCGTATCAGCCGGAACCTGCAAAGCCCAGACATCTTTGACAATTTCGCCAGTTCGCCAGGTTTCTGTGGGATATTGACCATAGCCTGGCTGCCCCTGCCAGTGGGTCAACTCTTGCCCGGAATTGTCTATCAGCCGCAGCACGACCTGATAATTCGGTGATGACGTGGATGCCTGCCAATAGAGAGTCAACCAGGTTGGAGCAACAGCATTGAGAACCTGGATAGGTGGATCATAGCCCAATAGACGCACCTCTGAAGCCAGATGGTGATTAAGGGTATGGGTTAAACCAAGTTTAGTCGATTCAGTCAGAATTTGGCCGGGTGTAATAACCAATGTATCGGCATTGTCGGGCAAATTGAACTCGCCCAACAGCCGCCCTTCCTCCGGCGCTCTGACTCCAATTCGCCAAAAATAAAGTCCGGGCGGTGTGCCAAACGGTATGGTCAGGGCGGCTGTGCCTGTCACTATCGCCCGTTCATTGGGCGCAATCGCTGCGTATTCTGGCCGGGGGATGATCCCGGCTCGCCCCCATTCGTAACCGGTTTTGTCAACCCAACGCACTACCAGATTATCAATTCCGGCCCCAAAGTTGGTCCACCAAACTTTGATTTCGATGGACTCGCCCGGTTTGGCTGTTACTTCCCCTCCCGGCGACGATGCCGATCCGCTAAAATTATAACCGAGCAAACGGCCCAGGCCGGCCAAATCATTGGAACGGCCGGCAAAATGGGCAATATCGGGCACAGCATACACCCAAACGTAGTTGACGCCCTGCAAATTTACCCGATACAACGGTGTTTGCTGCTTGAAAAAATTGACCACCTCAGGCGGGTCAAGCTGGCGCTGTAGTTGAGAAATATAGAAAGTAGCGTAGTCGGCCTGAACCCAGCGACCATCTACGTAGTCGGCTGAACGGACTGTTTTTCCCTTAAAAATACGGCTGCACCAGGGGCGGGAGCCTCCGCAGACAACTGTCTTAGCCGCTGCGCCGGGCTGTTCATTCAAAAAATTCATAGCCAGGTCAATCCCTTCACCCGCACCAATCGGCAATAGTTCCATCGCGGCCTGACCGCCACCTGCCCAGGGATTCCAGTAGGTAAAAAAATAGGGATGAGCCGGTAGAGTGATGACAAGTTGTAGGATCAAAACCAGAAAGATGAAACCTGTTGTTACGGCGGATGGGGCAGCCCAACTTGAATGAACTTTGAAGCGTGAAGTTAACCAATTCAACAGCACTATCAGCCCCAAAGCGCTTACAACATCAAGTACCGGGAAAATAAGCAGCAAAAAACGATCAACCTTACTAATAACCAGGTTTAATTCGACCAGCGCCACCCCGATATACAGCAGCAGCAGGGCTATGCTGATTACCGGCCACGGCCAGCCCCACAGCCGCTCTGCCAGCGACGAATTTGCTTCTGCGCCACTATCGCCGGGCCACCGCAACATCGAAGCGACTGCTGATTTGCGCCAAAGGGTTATGACCAGGAAAATCAGAACGCCGGCCAACCCCACCCACATCAGGGGAGTTGTGCGAAAAGCCAACACCACAGGATAGAAGAACGGGCCAGGGTCGCCGCCATCAATGACCTGTCCCCAAAAGAAGACCTTATCTCCCCAAACGGTCAGTTCAGCCGCTTTGGAAATGCCGGTTAGCAAAAGGTGCTGTAACGCTTCTACAGGTTTAACCCACATGGCCGGCCAAATTACCCAAAAGGTGATGAGAGCGGCACCGCCCCAAATCAGCCCCGCACGAATGAGCTGTCTAAATTTTTGAAGCCAGCTCTGGCCGGGTCCAAACAGAAAATCCAGCGCTAACAATAACCAGATATAAGGGACCATCAATCCAGCCGAAACTTTGGCTGAGAGACCCAAACCGGCCATTATTCCTGACAAAAGAAGCGCTTTTGAATGGCGGCAGCGCAGATAAAGCAGATAAGCCAGAATACTCAGGCAAACAAAGAGGTCTGAGGTCATTTCTAACCTCAAGACACGGGCTTCGCTCAAACTAAATGGGTCCAACCCCAACAAAATAGCGCCCAGAAGGGCACTGGGCCAACCCCACAGGCGACGTATTAACCATACCGCGTAAATTACCTGCAAGCTGACCAACAGACCTGCGGTCAGACGGCGCTCGGCCAGAAGCTCGATGTTACGATCTTGGCTTAACAGTTCCGGCGGCAGGTTGGTTTGAGGGAAAAGAGATGGAAAGCTGTACTTGAAAGTCAGGAACAAGGTTTGCGCCCAGAACATGGGGATGCCGGGATAATTGCTCTCGGTGAGCGTTCCGGCGGGGTCGCCGGCCCAGACGGCCACGCTGAACTGATCGCTCCAGGGCCAAATAGCCAGTTCATCCCGCGCATAAAAAAACATTTAAATCAAAGATGCGTGGTCCAACGGCCAGCGCAATTACCAATAACCACCCCGACCAAATTAACCAATTTTGTCGTTGGGGTGAGTTTTCTGCCAAAATAGTCAATTTTTGTGCTGCTTCTTCAATAGTTTTCCAGAAACGGCCTCATTTTAGCACAAAGAAGCAGGCTTTGGCTATTTTTTGAGGTGAACTCGTTATCGCCCCCAATTATTTAGTCAATCCACTTTAACTGTGCCCAATTTATAGCCATCTGCGCCATCGCTGAGAAGCGGCCGGGTCCCATCTTCAGGCTGATAAAAGCCCACTACCAGTTGATAACCGGCTCGCGGCAAATCCGGCGGCAAAGTGAGACGATGAATATCTTCAATGATAGTACCCGGCTGCCACCAGGGGATTGGATAAGCTCCGGCTCTGGGTAAATCGTCATTTTGCGCTTTAATTTGGCCCTTTTCGTCCAACAGATGTACAAAAACGACAAAATTTTGGGGCACCACCTGGCTGGTTTGCCAAAAAAGCTGAACCGACAACGTTTCTCCGGGCTGAGCCGGTTGGGGTGAGAGGATAAAACCTTGCAAGGTCAGTCCATTCTGCCAGATTGCAGTGGTCGGAGTGGTTCCGACCAGGTTGGGTTTTTGCTCCGGCGGAATAGTAAAACGGGCCATGACCACATTTAACTCCTGGCCGGCAGCATTGGCTGAACGTAACGGCACTTCGTTTCCATCTTGCAAACTGACCTCAATTTGTGCCGCCAGCGGGCGTTCCAATTCGGCAGCCAGCTCGAATTGATGCTGGGTCGAGATGACCTGGCCAATAAACGGTTTATCCGGGGTCATGTCCACGTCAACCCGGCCCAGGTTGAGGCTGCGGCTGTCGGCCAGTTGGACGGTCAGCCGCAACGGGTCCGACCCATTTTTAAGCAACTGCCAATAGAGCGTCAGCTTGACCGTTTGGCTGGGCTGGTCAAGCTGATAAGCCAGCAGTCTGATCCGGCTGTCGTAGATGCGATCCAAATGCAGCGCGTCCGGCGGCAGTTCAGCGGCGGCGATGGCTTCCAGCCGAGCCTGTTCCGGCGTATCCATGATCTCCCCGGAAGGGCCGATGGTCGCCGCCTGCCAGCCTTGAGGAAAGTTAAAAAGTACCGACTCTGCCTCTGCCAAAGCAAATTCCACATCATAGGTTCCCGGCGACAACCCCGCAGCCGCCGGAGCGCACAAGCTTTCGATATAATCTCCCGGTGTTTGCTGCTGGGCGAAAGGTGTGTCGGGGGAACAGGCAGCCCACTCGGTTTGAGCCGCCTCCCCCCGCAATCGAGCCGCCAAACCACCCCTCGACTGAGTCAACCCCAAATTTTCCCAGAACAGGCGCAGTTGACCATTCTCCTCCCAGCGATAGCCTAATAATGCCGCCCGGTCGGGGAAGACGCTTACCTGGGGGTCGGCGGGGACGGTGAAGGGAATCGGGTAAATCCAGGCATAATCAATCCCGCCAATCGTAATCACTTTTTCCGGGAGACGGGCCTGGAAATAATCAATAAAGCCGGGGCTGGGTTCCTGGCGGCGCTGCACCTGTTGAATGTAAAGGACAATATAATCGGCCTGAGTCCAGCGGCCATCCGGCAGCAGCGAAATCTGCTCACCCTTAAAGCCAAGCATATTGTGGGTAAAACGGGAAGCTACCACCAAATCGCGGCTGTTGGGTTTGGCGGCCAGATAAGCGCCCACCTGATCCATGCCTTCACCCCAGCCGATGCGCATGGTGCGGACAGCCGTAGCCCCACCGCCCAACAAGGGATTGAAATAGGAGTAATAATAGGGATGGTGCGGCAGGATAGTTGCCAGTTGGATAATGAGCAGTCCACCGAACAGACTCCAGCCCCGGTAGGGAGTGGGGAGGGGTGTTTTTCTTTCCAACCATTTTTTGAGCCAATCCCATAGAAGGATCAGCCCAATACCGGCTAGAATATCTACACTTAAAAAGATGGGTAATAAATAGCGGTCTTGTTTGTGACTGCCGGTGGTCATAGCCAACGTGTAAACAAGAATATAAATAATGAGGATGAAACTGGCTTTGCGATTGAGAGCTTGAGCGGAGTCGCCCGCATTTTCTATTTGCTTTGAAACGAAGCCAAAGGCAAAAAGATGAGGCCCAGCAGCGCCAGGGGAGTTACGCGCATCAAAAAAACAAAGGGGTAGAAAATAAAGCCCGGGTCGGCATCAGCATAGGTTTGGCCCATAAAAAAAAGATTGACGCCTTCAGCCCCGACTTTGCGGGTGGTGTAATCATAGACCAGGGTCAAAGTCTCCAACGGAGTAACCCACATCGCCGGCCACAGGAGAAACCAGACAAGAAAAGCCGCGCCACCCCACAGCAAGCCGAATTTAAGCAGGAAGTAAGAAGTAAAAAGTAAGGAGTAAGGTTGAGTTTTTTTCTGCTCAATGGCGTCCCTTTTGCTAATGTAGATAGAAAGGCCAATCAGCGCCACCGCCGGCAGGATGACTAACGCCTGAATTTTGGTCAAAAAACTTAATCCGCCAAAGATACCAGAGATAATAAGGTAACGCCAACGGGGCCGGCGATAATAGAAAATGAGGGTCAGAATCGAGAGGGTAATCAGGCCGGTCAGCACAGCCTCAGCCCGGTTAACCCGCGAATCGCTCAGGTAAAAAGGGTCAAGGGCGATCAACACCGCACTCATCAGCGCTGTTCGTCGGCCAAAGAGCCGCCAGACTGATCCGATAATCAGCACAGCCAGCAGGATATTGAGCAAGACAATCGGCAGGCGCTGCTGGTATAAAAAAAGCGGAACGCTCCCATTCATGGAGAATCAGGTAGACGCCGGCATCGCCAATCCATTGACCGGCAGCGACAGAGCGCCGGACCGTTTCCCCCAAAATCCAGATGGTTTCAGCCCAGACCGGCACAATGCCGGGATAGCCATCGCCCACCAGCGTTCCGGCAGGTCACCCCGGCTGAGGGCCAAGACAAAATCTTCAGCCCAGTGCCAACGGTCGGCCTCATCCACAATCAAATACTGGTTAAGCGCGGTCAGCCGGGGCAAAGCCACCAACAAAATCACGCCAATGATACTTGACAGGGTTTGCCATTGAAGAAGCGGCGGAGAATTTTTGAACCGACCCCCGTCGGGGCCAGGATTGCTTTGGGATGGGGTAGTCAACTTAAAATCACAATTTGAATCACTAAAGGCTTACGCCGGGCCTACCGGCAAGAAGGTCAATTCAACGCCTGCTGGGAGGGCAAGCTGAGCGAAGCAACCTCGATAATGTTCTGCCCTTCACCCCGCCGACAACGGGCAGCCGTTCCAGGGTTTGGGGATTGTACAATCCGGCCAGGAGTTTGTAGCGGCCAGGCGGCGCGGCGGGATCGAGCGAAATCCGGAAGGCATCAACAATCCACTCGTCCTCATCCCACTGGGTGGTCGGAAACTCGCTGCCGGCCAGGTGCGGGGTGCGGTCGGCCTGGCCCCAGATTTGGCCGGCTTCATCTACCACGTGGGCAAAGGTAGTATAGGGCTGGGAAATGGGTTGGCGGGCCTGCCACAAAATTGAACCTCAAGCTGCGCCCCCTCCTGTTCGGTGAGCGTCACATTCGCCCCGCCAAAATTGATTAGATTGCCAAAGTTAGCCGCCGCCGCAAATTGCGCTGGCGGTTTGTCCAGTTGGCGCACCTTGATAGTCCCGGCCAGAAACGACTCCTCCTTGCCTGCTGGCACTTCACGCGAAACCCGAAGTTGGTAATTCCCCCGACCAATATCGCCCGGCAGCGGTAAGATATAATGACCTTCGACGGGGGAAGGGCCACCGGCATCTAATACAGACCCCGTGCTTTCAGCCCAAATTTGACCCGCCTCATCACTAACCTGTACTCTGACCGTTTGGTCGGCCAGTTCAGGGCTGGCTCCGCCCCAAACCAGGGTCAAATTCGCCGGCTGGTCGGGTTGGGCGGCGGGTTTATCCAGGCGATAACCGCGCAAAATCAGGCCGTCCCCAAAAACGGCATCATTCACCTCTCGCAACTGCGGCCCCGGATAGAGCCAGGCATAATCCAAACCGGTCAGCCGGACCACGTATTCCGGCGTCCGTGCGGCGAAATAGGGCCAGAACTCCGGGAAGGGGTTACGATTTTGAATCTGGCGCAGGTAGATGAGAATATAGTCGGCTTCGTCGTCGTAGTGGGCTTTGGTATAGCGTCCCTGGTAGAACGGCACAAAGGTATCCCACAGACTGGTCGCAACGGTTAAATGGGCCACATCGGGCTGTTGGTTAAGATAATAGGCCATGTGATCCAGCCCTTCACCCGAACCGATTTTTATCAAATGGGGCGCTAACCATTTGCCGCCCGCCACCGGATTTAAATAGTTAAAATAGTAGGGAAAGTACAACGCAGCCAACCAAATCTGGATGATCGCCAGCAAGCCAAGCGCCAGGGTCCGCCACCGACCGCTGGAAAGCCCAATGATCCCGGCCAATTTGCAGCCCAACCGCTCGGCGAGCGCCCACAGACCTACTGCCGCCAGCGTATAGAGGCCCGGAAAGGCGGGCGCGGCATAGCGCAGGTCGCGGGTAGCGGCGGGGGCAAGAAGGAGAAAAAAAAGGATGACAAAAATCGCCAGCCACTTGACCGTCCACGCCAGCGGTGGCGCAAAGGGAGCATCGGCGGAAAGGGATGAATCAGCCACCGGCGCTCGTCTGAACCAACCTTGTTTTAGCCCGATGAACAGGCCCAGCAAACCAATCCACTGGGGCAGGGTGCTTTTAAAAAGCCAGTTGGTTGGATAAAACAGAAAACCCAACTGCGGGACCGGATAATCAAGATACGGCAGCAGCGAAGGATTCTCCTCGCTTTCAAAGCCGCTGCCGGAAAAGACTCGCTGGAGGGTTTCTCCCGCCGCCACCCACAATGCCGGCCAGATAACGATCACTGCAAGCAGGGCGACGACGCCCCAAACAACTCCCTCGCCCATGGCCCGCCGCCAATCAGCCCAGCGGCGCGGCCAGCCCTGCTCAAATAAAAGGAAGAGTGCCACAAAAACGAATAGATAAAGCGCAGTCGGCTTGGTGGCCAAAGCCAGTCCGGCCAGCCCCCCCGACAGCAGCAGCCACCAGATGGGCCGGCTCACTCGTCCCCTCAAGGTCTCTGAGACCTGGCTCCGCGCCCGGCTGTGCCACCGATAATAGAGCAAAGTCAAGAGGGATAAATTTAAGGTCATACAAACCGTCATATCGGTGTGGACCAGACGCGACAAGCCGATTAAAAAGGGATCGAAGGCCAGCAAAAGCGCCGCCACCAACGCGACGCCGGGTTTGATGAGTTGGCTTAACAAAAGGTAAAAGAGAGCCAGAAATAAACTGGACAACAAAACAAAAGGGCGGCGGGTCCAGGCATAAAAATCGAGCGAGATTATTTCGGTTTTCCGGGGAACCAGGGCCAGATAATCGCTCACATTGGCTACCGGGCTGGCCGGGTCGGTCCAGGCTTTGGCAATCAAGCCCAGACCGCCCAACCACATGACCGGCACGCCGGGGGCCAGTGTTTCAACCCCTGGAGTCGCGGAATCAGAAGTGGCCTGGGCAAAGTTACCGGCCAGCACGGCCCGCCAGAAGAAGGCCGAGCGATACACCCAGCGGGCCTCATCTATAGCGATAAACGAGTCCAGACCGATGAGGCGTGGAAGCAAAACCACCACAAAAAGGGCCAGGCTGATGAGCCAGACCGATAGTTTCTTTTGACTCCGTGACAGAGTCAAAGCTTGGTTCTCCGTGTTTGATACTTTTATCATTGCAGTTCACATGTCATTTCGAGGCCAGAGGCCGACGCGAGGCGTCCCTACCGCGCTGCATCGGCCTCGGAGATTTCTCCCTTCGGTCGAAATGACATGGCTAAGTAGTTACAAAAGATACGTTATTCGACCCGAAGAAGCGGGTCTTTTTCAGAAATCGCAAATTCGGCCACGGCAGCGCCGCTGTCATTTTGCAGAGAAGCGGCAAAACGGTAGTCGCCGGAAGGCAGATCAGCCGGCAAAAGCAACTGGCCGGGCCATTCGACAATCTTATCCACCTGCCACTCCCCTTTCCAGGGCGTTGAGCGCCACATTCCGTAATTTGTCCCCGCCACCGGATCGGCCAGAGACACGTGGATAGTTGTTTTTTCGGGCAGCGGGCCAAGTATCCGCAGAAACAACGTCACCGCTGCTTCCTCTCCCGGGAATAAGCGAACCTGATTGGCCTCTTTGCGCCCAGCGATCTTATAAGCCAACAACTGAGCCACACCTTCGATTTTTGGGCCGCCGCTGGCACTCTGGGCGGCGGGCGCTTTGTAAACTTCGACCCAATTGACGCCGTTCTGCCCTGACACGCTGCCCAGCGATCCCACTTTGACGGTAAAAACCGGCTCACCGGCCCGAAAGTAATTCACCAGTTCGGGGTACGGTTTCTGGCGCTGCCATTGATTGATATAAAAAACCACGTAATCGGCTGAAAGCTGGCCCCGGCCATCATCGGAAAAGCTGGTCCGTTGGCCGGCAAAATAAAGGTTAAAAATGTCGCTGTACCAGCTTGAAACGGTCAGCGACCCGGCTTCGGGCAGGCGGTTCAAATAGGCAGCCGCCTGCTCCAGCCCCTCGCCCCAACCCACCGGAACCTGTTGGGCGGCCTGTCCCACCCCGCCCAACAGCGGATTATAGTACGTAAGATAATAGGGCGCGGCCAAAATAGCAAAAACAAGGTGAAGGATAACCAGTCCGGCCAGCAGCGGCGCGGCCAGGCGGCGCAGCCAGGCCACATTCAGCCAATTCTGCCAGGTCCACCACAACCCCTGCGCCGCCAGAAAAAGCAGGGGCGGGATGACAGCCATGACGTAACGATCCAGCTTTTTGGGGCTGAGATTAGCCAGCAGGATAATGAAGACAACAAACGCGCCATTAACCAGCGCAACCTTTAATTCAGGGGATTTAAATTTTTTTGACCAAAAAAAACACGAGCCACATCACTGCCAGAGCCAGGCCCAGCATCACCACCGGCGTCAGGCGAAAGGCGATGGCATAAGGATAAAACCAGGGACCGGGATCATCGAGAAGCCGGCCCATAAAAAAAGCGTCGTGACCCTCGCCCAATTCACCCACCTCGAACGAGTCCATATACATTTGCTGCAACGTGGCCGCCGGAGCCACCCACAAGGCCGGCCAGAGCAGAACCACCATGGCCAGCGCGATGACTCCCCACAGCGCCAGCACACCCATCCAGCGGCGCACCGCTGCCGCCCTGTACTTGGGCCAATCGAAGATTAGCGCCACCAGCCCCAACCCGCCGATAAACAGACCGATGATCGGTGCGGGTAGTTTGGTCAGCAGGGCCAGGCCGGCCAGCACGGCGGAAAGAACAAGCGAATGGCGAATAGGCGAATGAGTAAAATTCTGTTCACCTTCCGTCACTCGCCGCACTTCGCGGCCATTCATTGCCTCGACCAACCAATAGTTTAGAAACGAGAGCAGGGAGAGGAACATCAAAACGGCGGTGATGGCGTCGCCGTTGAGAATGCGGGAGTGAGCGATGAAGAAGGGGTCGAAGGCCAGAAGGAAGGCGGCCAGCAGGGCAACCGGCTCGGCAACCAATTTACGCCCCACCCCGTAAACCCCGGCAATCCACAGCGAGGTCAGCAGCACCGGGGTCAGGCGCAGCCAGCCGATGGAGTCGGGCAGATGTTCCACCTGGCTTTGAACACACTGAGCCAGGTTTACTGCGGGCAGGCAGATGGCCCCCAGAGTCAACGCGCCGCCCCAGGCCAGGGTGATACCCGGAAAAAAATGCCAGTAGGTTTGGGCCAGGTTGCCGGAATTCAACGCCAGTAAAAACTGCGCCGCGCCCTCGGCCCATTTGACCTCGTCAATGGTCAGAAATCCGCCCAGGGCGTAGAGGCGGGGGAGAAGGGCGGCAAGAAAAACCAGAAATACAGTGCGTGGTGCGTGGTGCGTGGTGCGTGATAAGAGGTGTGTGAAACGTGAAACGTGAAACGTGAAACGTGAAACGTTCATGGGATCACCAGCGGCCCCAGGATGAGGGCATTTTCGCCGGAAATGTCGGCACTCAGGGGCAGGCGTTCCAGCGTGTCGGGGTGATAGAGGCCAACATACAGGTTGTAGCTGCCGGGGGGTAAATCGGCAGGCAGGGACAGCCAGATGACTTCCTGGATAACGCCACCGGCGGGCCAGCTTGAGGTGGGAGCCAATCCTTGATAGGGTTGGTGATCGGCATTGGTCAGGGTGTTATTGGCCGCATCACGAAGCTGGACAAAAATGGCATAGTCCACAGTGGGCGCGGTCTGAGCCTGCCAGACCAGGGTGAGCGGAACACGGACGCCGGGCGAGGCGGTGCCGGATAAGGTGTAGCCGTGAAAGCGGATTTGCCCGTCAAAATCGGCCCGTAACGGGGTAGCCGGGCGCGGGTCGGTGGTGATTTTGGCAAAGTACAGATCATCTTCGCCGTAGTGAAAGCGGCCCAGATAGTTTTGCTTCACCCAATCCATATAGTCGGGCAGATATTTGGTGATCCGGTTGGTAACGGCGGCCACCACCTGGCAGTCGGTCTGATCGCTGATGGCAATTAGTGCCGGTGTGGTTAAAGCGCCCGATTCAAGGCGGTTGGTCGAGACTTCGGCCAGGGGCGGGGGAGCCATGCGCCCGCTCCAGTAGAGCAGCGGCATATCATCAGAAATCAGGCAGTCCCCCGGCGCGGTGACGCTTTCAATAAACGCCAGCGCCTCCACCTCATCCGGGGGTGGCTGGGGAATGGCCGCACTCGCCTGAACCATCCTGACCGCCGCCGGAATCTGCCAGGCATAAAGGCCGAGGAGCAAAACAATCCCAATCCCGGCCACTATTTTAGATTTTGGATTTTGGACTACCCTTTCGGACGTAGATTTTGGAGAGATTATTAAATCGTAAATCCTAAATCCTAAATCGTAAATCGTGATACCGCCCAAAATCGCCAACGGAGGGATGAGAATCAAAAAATGCTTGTAGCGGATGGGGTTGTGAAACGCCAGCATCCCCAGCGCCAACAGCAGCCAACCCAGCAGCAGCCACCGGCCGGTCTGGCGGCACGCCCAGACGGTTCCCAGGCCGATGAGGCCCAGCACGACCAGCACTGTATCCTCCCGGACAAACATCAAGCCGCGCTCGTAACGGGGCGGCCAGAAAGGTTCGGCTGCGGTGGCGGCGGCTCTGGCCCCCAGGCGCTGGGTGACAACTTGCTGCGCCAGCGACTCGACATTAAAGGCCGAAATCAGGATGATAGCCGGCAGCAGCAGGGCGAGGCTCCAGATGAACAGATCGGTGAGGAGGGGCGTGAAACGTGAAACGTGAAACGTGAAACGTGAAACGTTATCAGAGGCGTACCAACGCGCCAGCAAAATTGCGGGAATTAAAAGGACGACGAACGGGGAAAGGAGTTTGGTCAGGAGGCTGGCGGACAGGCACAGGCCGGACAGGATCAGGAAAACGCGCCGCCGGTGGGTGGTGGGACCGGTCTCGTCGGCGGCGAGCCAGGCCAGCCAGATGGCCCACACCGACCAGGCGACCGAGGGAAACTCGGCCAGGATGGCCCGCGACGGTTCGATCAATACCGGGGAGGACAGGGTCAGAAAAGCAGCGATGAGACCGGCCAGAGTTCCGGCCAGTTTGCGGGCCAGCAGCGCAATCCCGACCGCGCCAAAAATCGTGTAAAGCACACTAAACCAGCGCTGCACCACTTCGGAGGGCCAGAGATGCCAGAGGGCATTGATTGCCAGAGGATAAAGGGGCGGGTAGGTGATGTAAACTTCGGTGTAGGGCTGATGCCCGGCTGAAAGCAGACGCAGCCACATCAGGTGAATCCCTTCATCCGGCGAAAGGGGGAAACTGGTGAGAAGAATTGCCCGTAGCGCGAGCGCCGCCAGCACAATTCCCAACAGCCCCAGCCAAAAGACCCACCGCTGCCGGTCAACTTTTGCATGAGTACCTGTTCGCGGTGACATCATTCGCCCGACCCACCCGCTGCCGCCTCGCGCGGCACAATCTTTAACCTTTCTGCCAGCGGAAAAACGCCCACCGTTTCGCCCGTGGCCGGCCGCTCGATCCAGGCGGCCAGATGATAGTCGCCTGGCGGGGTATCGGGGAAGATGACCAGCGCAAAATCGTCACGGACGATCATCCCATCCTGCCACTCGGCCCGTGCCACCGGAGCGAACGTTTCAATCGGGTTGCCGTAGCCACGAGTCTGCTGATTGTCGTCAACCAGGCTGAGCCGCAGTTTGTCCCCCTCGGCCTGGCCCTGCCACTCCCATACAGCGAGATGAGGACGACGCTTTCGGGATAGGCCGTTGTGACCGGCTGGCCGGCCTCGTCGGTGAGGCGGTAACCCAGCAGCTCAGACTGGCCCACCAGTCGAGCCTCCCCGTCCAGGGTGTGCGGCAGGCTTAACGAGGGATAAATCCAGGCGTAATCCAACCCGTTCAGCGTGACCGTATACACCGGCGACGCCGACGCCTGAAAAAATTGGATAGCTCCTTCGGATGGAAGCTGGCGCTGGGTCTGGTTGACGTAAAAAACCACGTAATCGGCGGCCAGCCCCGGCTTGGGGCTGCGCGAAATCTTTTCGTCGTCAACCTCGTAGATAGAGTGGCCTTTGAAATAAGGTTCAAAAGTGGTGCTGTACCAGGAAACCACCTTGAGCGACTCGGCGTTGGGCCGGGTATTGAGAAAAGCCGCCGCCTCATCCAACCCCTCGCCCCAGCCCACCTGCATCAACCGCGCCGCCGCCTGCCCCCCGCCCCGCCAGCGGGTTGTAAAACGAAAAATAATAGGGATAAAAGGGGAGTATGAAGGCGGCTTGAATGGTCAGGACAATGAGAGGCAGAAGCCACGTGGTGCGTGAGGCGTGAGGCGTGAGGCGTGAG
>JAAUSP010000409.1 GCA_012032575.1 Anaerolineales bacterium
ATTACGACGAGGCGCCGGCCCCCTCAGCGATACCTATCTCGACCGGCTTCTCAGCCGGGCCGATTTCTGGGGCGGTGGCCGCCCTCCTTAACGGCGAAGTCGTCGGCGGGGTGACGGCCCACACCCTGCCTATGACTCGCTCAGAAGCCTACGAGGTATTCATCTTCGATGTCGCCGTGCAGAACGAATACCAGCGCCAGGGCATTGGGCGGCAGTTGATAGCGGCCCTCCGGGCCTACGCGGCTGCCGAGGGGATCCACGAGGTGTTTGTCCCGGCGGACAACGACGACGTCCACGCGCTCGATTTCTACCAGGCTCTGGGAGGAGTGCCCGCCCCCGTAACAATCTTCACCTTTTCCGCCGATACGGACGATTGAGCCGAAAAAATATAAAACCCTCAGCGAACTCCGCGCCAATCAGTCAGATATTCCAGCACATCTTGGGCCGTATAGCGGTTATAACCCGGTTTGATATATTTGCCAATAGTCATCAGGCCGTCCCCGGCAGTGACCACCGGCGGTTCAAGATAGCCATCTTTTCGATGTTGCGGGTAGCCTGCGCTGGCCACCAGATTGTTGCAGAGGCAATTTCGGCCGATCATATCCTCCGGTTTTCCTCCTTTGGCCAGATATTGCGCTGGCGGTTCAGCCGCACAACGGAATCCAACTTGCCCATCCTCTTGTTTGTAGAGTTGTCGCAGCATGCCCAAATCGCATAACGGGATCCGGTTCTCATAAATCTCCGGCTCCGACATGGTCCCTTCCAGTTGGGCTACTTTAAATGGGAAACCGGTGGGGGAGATACGCGGATCAGTACGCACTGCTGCCTGCTGGGCCAGAACTTTTTCAATGAGGCGGCTTTTAAGGGTTTCATCCATGCCCGATTCAACGCAAAAGGCAAAAGCGGTGCCTACCTGGATACCGGCTGCGCCCGCATTGAGCGCTTCCCGTAATTTCTCCGGGCTATCGTAGCCGCCGGCCAACCAAAAGGGGAGATTGAGCTGTTTGATTTTGTCCAAATCTACTACATCATTCTCGCCATAGATGGGTTCGCCCTTCTCATCCAGGTGCATCGTCCCTCTGGGAGGAGCATTGTGCCCGCCGGCCGTGGGCGCTTCGATGATAAAGCCGTCAATCTTGCCCATTGTTCGTTTGACCAGGGTTTTTGCCAGCGCCACCGAAGAGATGATGGGCAGAAAAAACGGCCGGGTCAGTTGACCTAACTTTTCCTCGATGCCGGGAAAGATCGCCTGGGGATCAAAGTGCAGGCGATATTCCTCATCTCCTGTGACTCCATGCACATCAAGCCGGTAACTGGCGGCCTGATGGTTGACCAATTTATCGAAGACGCCGGGAATTTGCAGGGGAATGCCGGCCCCCATCAGCACATAATCCACCCCGGCCAGCATGGCCCCGTATAACGAAGCCATGGTAGGGAGTTGTACTTTCTCTAACAAGTTAAGCCCCACCGGATTTTGATGCCCTTCTTTGGCTAAAAAAACCTCGACAAAGTTGGCGATAACGGTCAGTTCATTGAGCGCTTTGGATGGGGTGAGCGTCCACATCGGCGGGCGGTGGTAATAAGGCAACGGCTCTTTTTTTGCTTCGGGAACATAATAGGTCGCCAAAATGCGCTGAACCGGCTCTTGAAAGGGAAATTGACTTAAGCCCCGGCGAATGTGGCCCTCGATATCGCCATTCATTAAACGCGCTATCATAATCAGAGCGATAGCCGTCCCTGAAACGACACCCAATTGTCCCTGTGTAGATACGGCTCTGGCCAGCTTCCAGTCGGAGATGGCAACACCCATTCCCCCTTGAATAATTAGTGGTAGTCTCATACGGATTTCGACGTGGTAAACATCTTCCCTCCATCTTTTTTATTTCTGATTGAGTCAACTGGATAAACACGCCACGTCCTGCTAACGCCTCCTGTAGGGGTGGTCCAATGGTTTGACTCTTTCAAAAACAACGCTAAAAATTTGTTCAGTAAGGCACTATTAAAATTATACCATAATACATTCAGATGGAAGTGGCAAACATCCCCTAATTTCGTGAAGATTGTCATCTCTGAACCGGCCAAAATTGCCAGGTCGGCTGGACCTCCCAGAGTCAGCCCCGTTTCAATGGGACCCAAAACAGGTGTTGTAACGCAGATTGCACGGATTTTTACTTATTTTTTGAGCTTTATCCGTTCGAGCCGTGTCCTGAGCCGTCGGACTAAAAGAGCGAAGCCCAGGGGCTAATTTAGCTCGTAGAGCTTTGCCCTCTGAGCGCGATGGCGTTTGTCCTGAGCGAAGTCGAAGGATCAGTCTCGCGCCTTGAGCCAGGGAACAAAGTTCAACTTGTTTGCGAACGGGACACTTGATATTGCTGCCCCGCCTGACCTCGAAACCGCCACCTTTGCCCTGGGCTGATTCTGGGGACAACGGGCTGGACAGTTTTCTGTCCCTGTAGGAGAAGATGGGCCAGCGGTATACCATGGAACCATCCTGGCGCAACTTCCCTCACCGGGCTTGTTTCATCCGGTGGCCTTCCAGCCGCGCGGCTTCGACGAAAATTATCCCGACTTTTTGCCCCCGGCTTCAAATTGGGGCACCACCGCCGAAATGGCGGCCATGTTCCGGCAGGCCCAGGCGCTGGGTTTCTTGGTGATGCCCTACATCAATCCCACCTGTGACCCGACGAAAACGGGAGCTGGGGCGCTTGGTATCCACATAAAGGCGCGACCCCATCGAGGCTTCGGGGGTTTGGCCTTTGGAGTCTAAAATGCCGGCCGTTTGACCGCGCCGGGTGATCTCAATATAATGCAGAGGTTTTCCCGCTTGCCTGAGGATTTCGTAAGCCGTATCGAGGAAGTCCATGTCTTTGCTCCGGGTCAACAGCCGATCTGAGTGGGACAGCGCAAATTCAGACGCCTATCGCCGGAGCGGGGATCAAACAAAAAACGCCGCTCTTGACCATGCGGCGTTCTGCTGGTATCATGTTGCCAACACAAAAAATGAGGTCGGGTCACGCTACCTGGTCGCAGCAATAGAGAAAGATCCCTCAGGTTCGGCGGCCGGGGGTCTTTTAATTTTGCCTAATTGTATCATAACTTCCCCAGGCTTTCAATCAGCCCTCAAAATTTTGGCCTCACTTCGGGGGCGCAGCCTTTTGCTGCTCACGTTTGGCCTGATCCAACAGCTTTGTCGTTGTGTTATGGGCGTACACAGTTAGGGTGCCCCCCTGACCAATCCGCTTATCCAACACCGGATAACCTTCGACAATGAGCTTGTCGTCAGCATTCTGGTTCAGGCTGTCCTTGACCTTGCGCCACTGCTTCTGGGCGATGTAAACCAGATAGGTCGTCGGTTCGCTGGGTGGCGCCGGCAGCCCGCTGGGCAGCGATGGCACTTTGGTATTTTCCATACTGGTAATGACCACTTCCCCTTTTTCGATAACCCGGCCGGGCCGGCCGATCACAGTAATCTTCACTTTCGAGATTTCCCCTTTCGTCAGTTTTAAGGCTTCATTGGAGACAGCCAGCCACTCCTCCGGGTTGAGCGGCTGCGGCTTGGCTTTGGGCGCGGCTGGCTGCTGCTTGGGCAGAAAAATGAGGCCGCGTTCCTGGCCGGTGGTCCCGGCTTTGACCAGTCGGAAAAACACACCGCCGGGGGTCCGCCGCTGAGAGCCGTCTTCGGTCAACATGCCTCCGTCAGCCTCGATTTTGAGAGTTTCGTCCAGGAGGGCCAACGCCCGCTCCTCGCCCAGGACTTTGACGATCCGTTCGATGGTTTTGATGGGTGTGTGCTCGGTTTCACCCAGTTCAGCCGCAATCTTTTGAGCCGTACTCACGCTTGCGCCTCCCTCTGATTGTCCTGCCGCAGCGTCATCAAGGCTTCCCACAGGGTTCGGAAGGGCGGCTCGCTCAGCACCGGCTCGACCGAAACAAAGAACTCGCCCAAGTCGGCCCATTCCTGGTGCTCGTAGACGCTGGCCTGCAAGATCATCTCCAGCCGGTCTATTTGCTTAACCAAGCGAGCCTCGGCTGACTGCTGCTGTTCGTACTCGCGCCACAGTTCCAGGTAGCTTTCGCCATCAGGCAGCTTCGCCAGCACCTCAACAACGGCCTCGGCCTCGCGTCGTTTCTTCTCCGCCGGGCTAACCCCATCCGCCGGGGTCAAGTCACCGCTGTAGATTTCACCCAGATCGTGCAACAACGCCAGCCGCAGTACTTTGATCAAGTCCAGGTCCGGGAAATGAGCATCGGCCAGGAACATTGCCAGCATCGCCACGCCGAAGGTATGCTCCGCCACACTTTCGCACTGCTCCGGCGGGATACCTCGTCGGAGCCAGCCCTGGCGGTAGAGCTGCTTGAGATGGTTGAATTCAAAGTAAGCTTCGATGAGAGGCAGCGTCGGCTTGCCTTGAAGGTGGGTCAGGGGGAGGGGTGCTTTGATGTGCATAGATCATCCACGCGATAGTTGCAGTGAGAGGAGTTCATATTACCTGACGGCAGTATAGCATGTCTGTCTTAAGGCGACAATCTTGTTTGAAGAAGTGGGCCTGGTTTTGGGGATGGTCAGGGCGTCTTGTTCAGTTGTGGCTACGGATTTGGACAAAGTGAGGATAAAATAGAGCCAGGGTATCTTCACCCTGGCCCGGAGTCTTTTTAGGGATTAGTCCGGTGCCGATGGATTTGTCTCGGCTACAACTTTTTCCGCCTTCATTGTTGCTTGGCCGAGGAGGTAGAAATTAACAATATCCAAATAAAAAGGCAACTGCGAGGATTGATCGCGGTTGCCTTTGCACAGGGTGACACACTCAAAGCTATACAGTTTACTGAGGCTATGTATCCCCTAATAAAACAAGCCTTTGGCGAGGCTTGTTTTTACAGCGGCAACTATCGGACATCAACCGTAAACCCGCCGTAAAGGTCAATTTTACTGATTGACCCCCCAGAAGCAACAACGATACCCTTTTTCAAGAAAACCAAGCGTAGTAATTCACGCTGCTGGGGAGTCCCCAAGTAAGCATAGAGTTGCCCCACGTTGGAAGCAACCCGCAAGGCCAAGCGCCATTCTGCTGGCACCCTGTAAGGGTTGTCTCCATCCCAGCGGATACAATTCAGCCGTTCAATCACCCGGCCCTCTATTTCCTCGGCCCTGACATTATGCTCCGGTCCGCCGACCGACGTAGCCCGATAGTAATTAAACCTGCCTTTGATCTGCGCTCCTACCATGAGCCGTGAAAGTGGCTCACTCCACAAAAGGCCGGATAACAGCCAAAAATGTTGGCGGCCACCCCCTTTTTCATAGCTATCCAAAATTTCTTGGACGGCTTCAAACGTTTCCTGGCTCACCAAAGGTTCGTAGTCGCCCAAGTATTCTACCCCTTTCCAGAAGTACCTACCCACGTAAAACGGATTGCGGAAAATCCGATGCCAGCCACTTTTATTGATGACCTGCCCACGGTTGCTTTTATAGCCACGTCTCTGGGCTTCCCTTAGCCAACTGTCCAAAGTCCACCGGCCTGTAGCAAATTCAAAAAATGCCGCAGTGATCAGCGGCCCTTCAACCTGGTCACTCACAATTCGTTTATCCTGTCGGGTGAAGCCAACTGGGGCAAGCCAGGATACTGGCCCTGTTTGGCGCGTCGTTCCCGGCCTTGTGCAGCTTTCAGGCCGGATAGCTCGGCCTGGAGTTGGTAGGCGTTCATAATGGCAACAGATATGTACCGTGAAACCGGGTCGCCGGGGTCGCCATTCAATAGCGGTTCGGAGATTGAAACCAGTTGCTTTCCAGCCTGAAAGAACTGTGACCGTACCCGCAAGAAGTCTTCAACGTTCCTTGCAAATCTATCCATCCATCTGACTACAAGCCCGTCAGCAGCCCCAGCAAGTACCAGCCTAACCGCCTGTTCAAAAACAGGGCGCGTCTCCTGGCTGGGCTTCGACCCGGAGCGGCCCGGCTCAATCATCACCCGACTGATGGTGTGACCAAGCTCAGCGGCCCAAGCTTCTATAGCTTCCTGCTGGGCTTCGACCGAAAAGCCTTTCTTCAGTTGTTCTTTGTCTGAAACTCTGGCATAGCCGATGAAACGCATGGAGAAAATCAGCTCGGGGCAAAGTGGGGAGATTAACTATTGCAAAAGCCGCCATCACACATTGAGCCAAATAGCCCAAGTTGGTAAGAAAAATCGGCCTGGATTAAATCACCTGATGGAACAAAATGGACATTAACTGGTTTTTTGTCCAATTTGACCAACCCTTTTTGGTTTATATGGGCTTCCAAATCGGCAATCAGAATAAAATCTTTGGGGTGGTTTTCTCTTAATTCGGACCATTCCGGCTTGCTTTTGAATGGGCAGAATTTACAAGAGGATTTTTTGGGGATGGGTAAACCACGTTCACTAAACCATTTTTCGCAGTCAAGACGATGAAGGTTTAAATCAAGTAGGGGGAATGTGTGATTGATATAACCTACCCTGCTGGGTTTGGCGCGGTCAATTTCATCAATGGTAATACCTAACCAGAGTGTAACCAAATCGGCGGCCAGTCGCCCCCTTCGGTTTACTCCTAGAAAATCACGTATCACCCGCTGAATTGGCCTGATTTTATAATCTCTTGTGCATTTTCTGATAGTCATTCGTCCGGTTTTTTCAATAAATAATGGAACGCTGATTTTCTTGTAACTGTCTCCCAAGATGTCCTGCCCCCCGATTTTTATTACCTCAATACCTGCCTTTTTTGCGCGGGCAGCATAAAAATCAAATACCTCATAGGAATATTCATGCTCAAATCCTGTATCTGAAAATATAGCCAAGTCCAGTTTTGGTAAAAGGCCGGACGCTGACATTTCCAAAAGCAACGTTGATTGTAATCCACATCCCCAAGATAAAATATTCATAAGTTTGGTTCTCCGCTCGCTGATTTTTACTACTACTACCCATCACGCCGCCTTTTTCGCCGTCCGACCGTCCAACCCTGGGTTTAAACCAGTAGTAGTAGCACCCAGCAAGTACCAGCCTAACCG
>JAAUSP010000410.1 GCA_012032575.1 Anaerolineales bacterium
CATCGCCCGGCTGGAGGTCGAGCCAATAGGATACGCTCGGTCGGCGCGGCCCTGGTGGGTGGGGATGACGTGCTTGAGGCCGGTAATCTCCCGCACCGCCGCCTCGAAGCGGAAGAACGACCTGGCCCCGGCGTAAGACTCATCGCCCTGCATCATCCCGGCCCACTGGGCAGAGGACATCGCCCCCGTGCCAGAGTCGGTCAGCAGGTCAATCAGCACATCCTCGGCTTTGAGCAAAAAGAGGTTGTATCCGGCCTCCCGCAGCGCCGCTTCCCGCTCCTCACGGGTGGTGTGGCGGATCGGTTCGACGGTTTTGATGCGAAAAGGTTCGATAATGGTTTTGAAGGGCATGGGAATCTCCTTTAAAGGATATCAAAGAAATTTCTATTGGATAGTTATCTCTTTGCTCCAATCACTCCACAGATTGTTTTGTTGACTATCTACAGCCGTTTGCAGATGTTGTGGCCTCCAATAATGGTTATACTCGTTAAACTTGGGTAGTTGCAAGTGAGCCGGTGTGAAAGAACGAATGACAAAATAATAGTTCTTTTTGGCAGGTAGGCCGGTAACCAAATAACTCGAACTAGTTTTATCCTTTGTTTTGTCAAAAATGATATATGGCCCACCAGAGGTAGTGGAGTAACCGATTTGGTAGTATCCTCCATGCTCTGTATAAGTAACAGGCACCCAGGTAAGCTCGATGGTATCAGTAGATACAAAGGTACCTTTCAATTTTACAGGGGGTATTGTTTGGGTGCTGATCCCTCCAAAACAAAAATCTATTCTTTTTTTGGCGCAATTTTGAAGTTTCGGATTGGTTGCAATCAACTTGTTATAACTTAAGTCAATCCAATCTGCATGCAACTCGGTGATTGAAACAGGTACTTCACCAGTCAATTGATTACTTTCAAGAAGCAAGGTTTGTAATGCGCTTAGATTACCTACACTGGCAGGAATATTTCCGCTTAGTTGGTTAGCTGATAAATAAAGACCACCGAGATTGGTAAGTTGCCCCAGTCGAGTAGGGATAGTTCCCGTCAGGTAATTGTACGACAAATTCAATGTGGCTAAGTTAACTAAATTACTAAGGCTGGGGGGAATAGGACCACTCAATTCGTTAAATGATAGATCCAGATATTGGAGACTAGAAAGGTTTCCCAATTCAGAGGGAATGCTTCCATCTAATTGATTATAATACAGATTTAATGCATCCAAATTGACCAAATTACCAAGTTCGGCAGGGATAGAACCACTCAATTGGTTAAATGACAAATTGAGGTTTCTTAATTTTGCCAATTTACCCAATTCATGAGGAATAGTACCGGTTAGTTCATTATCGGATAATTCAAGGATTTTTAATTTTTTCAGATTGCCCAGTTCAGGCGGGATAGGGCCTTGCAAGTTGTTTCGTGATAAAAAAGATATTCCAGCTTCACCAAGTTGCCTAATTCGGCTGGAATGTTTCCGGTGAAAGGCCCATATAACGATAATGACCTTAAATTGGTTAATTTCCCTAGCTCAGATGGAATACTCCCATGCAATGTTACTCCACTTGTTTCATCGTTACCCGCCAAAGACAAGTGATCCAATCGGGAAAAATTGCCCAATTCAGGGGGTAGTGTTCCATCCAGAGTAATACCAGCAAGATCAATATGACTAACATGTTCATCTTTACAAGCTATACCCTGCCAGTTACATGGTGAATAATTTGTTATCCACCCTGCTGCTTGTGACCAATTTGATCCTGGTCCATTCGTACTTTCATACAAGGCAATCAAAGAGCGGCATTCTATTCTAGGTATCTCGGCCACATCATTGCAAACATCATTCTGAGCATATGAAGTCGGTGAACCATTCAACAGCAAAAACAGAACAATAGTTGTAGCCCAGAACCTGCTCATTCTAACCCTTCCAAATGTACTCAGCGTTAACAGAGTACCTATCCCTATCCGCCCGCATAGCTACGCGCATCCAGTATCCAATCAACCTGTCTTAATAGCTACTGCTACTTCAAAGGCAAATATCTTATCTGACCAGCCCATTCATCCTCAAGGCTACATTCCGCCAAAAGAAGAATATCCTCAATCACAGGTCCTATCGAGGCGGTACGGCTTGCCTCAAACACTCCAGGCATGGCCTGCCCCGCCTCAATGCGGGCATAAGCATATTTGGTAATCGTGCTAACGTCGTGGGTAAGCAGCACCCGATTTTGTTGGGCCGCCCATTCCAAAAGAGTTGGATCGTCTACCCCAGCAAGGCCCACATCCTGAACTCGCATGATATCCAAATCTGCAACTCGACGTAACAAGCCACGCACAATATTGTTATTGAAATTTTCGTCGGCAAGCAACCGAAGCATACACTCAGGCTTTCTGATTGGCCCGCCGGGCTAACAGACGGTCCCGAATACCGTCGGGGTCAAAGCGGGTTTCGTTATGCTGGCGCACGTCGGCGGCCAGTTGGCGGCGCTGGCTTAGATAAGCCTCAACCCCGGCTCGCTGCTGGAGATAATAACCGATCACGGCGTAAACATCGGCCAAAGACAGGCTGGGATACTGGGCTACGATTTCCTCGGCGGTTGCTCCTTCGGTAAAGGCAGCAATGACCGTATCCAGGGTAACACGGCTGCTGCCAACCCGAACCACCCCATCTACATCAGTTTTGAGCGGAACAGGGGTTTCGACAATGACTAAACTCATAAATTCACCTCCTGGCTGATAGATATATCATAGCCTAAAACAGCAACCGAGGCAACGAGTCGTTATCCCAGAGGGGGTATTTCCGTTTGGAGGCGAATTTTTAGACCAGCCCGCCCGGAAATGAATTTCCGGGCTATCGAACAGCGCCGGATTAATCCGGCTAGCCTCGTTCACGAGGCGCTGCTTACTAGCTCGGCGAGTTCAT
Source organism: Anaerolineales bacterium (assembly GCA_012032575.1). The sequence continues at coordinate 2,905 of JAAUSP010000410.1, forward strand.
CGCCGAGCGGGTTATACCAAACGACAAGTTCGCCCAAAAAGTGAAATACTCCCTTATTCCAGAGGGCTTGAGGTTATCAATGATATCGAAAAACGGTACAACGGCGGTCGGCGGTCAGTGGTCTGCCGTTCCTACCGCATGCACAACCGTGCGATTAGCGTATCCAGCGCCAGCAAACTATCCATCCGGCCCGTCTTGATCGCCACATCAATCTCCAGCAGCATTTCCATGGTTTGTTCCAGGCGGGCCATCGAGAAATTGGCAGCCTCTTTGAGGCGGGCGGTGGCGGCATAGTCGCTTTTCCAATTTTTGACTTTGGCAATTTCCGCCGGGGACATGCCCCGCTCAGCCATGTCTTTGACCTCGATCAGGGCGCGGATTTGGGCGGCAATGCTGCCGAGGATGGCCATGGGGTTGCTGCCTTCGTCCAGTTCTTTGTGCAGTTGGTCGTAAGCGCGGCGGGCGTTGCGCTGGCCGATGGCGTTGGACAGGCCAAACTGGTCGGCTTCTTCGGTGTAGGGGACCAGCAAATCAATATCGGCTTTGGTGATGGGGCGCTGGCCGGCGGTGTAAAGAGCCAGCTTTTCCAGCTCGTTGTTGAGGGTATGCAAATCCGCGCCGACCCGCCGGGCTAAGATATCGGCGGCCCCCGGCTCGATGATGGCCTTGTGTTCGGTGGCCCGGCGAATAATCCAGCCCGGCAAATTCTCCGAAATGGCAAACAGCGTCACCTCGCCGCCGACGGCTTTGGCCGCCTTGAGGATGAGGTGCGAGCGGTCCAGCGTTTTGGTCTCGACCAGTACCAGATCGGTGCTCGGCGGCATGCGGCCCAGGTGATCCACCAGGGCTTGCAACTGTTCGCTTTTATCGGGGCTGCTAGGGTTGGTGATTCTGGTTGGGTCGCCTTCCCCGCCCTCGCCCCGGCCGCTCAGCGAGGCCAGGTAGCCGTTGACAATTACCAGCCGTTTGGGGGCCAGAAAAGGCATCGAGTCGGTGTGCTGGCGCAGGTCACTCAGGCGCAGGGTGCGACCATCCAGCAAGGCCATATTCATCTCCGCCGTCGTTGGGTCGCCCAGCGAGGCGCGCAGCGCGGCTATCTTTCCGCGCGTGAAAAGTCGTCGGGGCCGTGAAAGACGTACAGCATGGCGAATGATGAATGGCGAATGATGAATGGCGAATGGCGAATGGCGATACTATTAATTCGTCATTCGTTTATTCGCCATTCGCTCATTCGCCATTCGACTATTGGACTGTTTCGACGCGGTGCGTAATCAGGTTGCCGGCGGGGTTGACGCTGACATTTTTGATTTCCAGGTTGCCGGGCTGGCCGGTAGTGGTGAAACGCTCTTGCAGAATTAACCCCAGTGGTTGAGCCACAATAGCGGCCAGAGTCGCGGCCAGAATCGCCGCCGGAATGGTGGCCCAGCGGAAGCGGCCCCGGCTGGGGTCGAGGCTGATGGCCACAAAGGCGGCCAGGCCGGTCAGCAGGCCGGTGGTGGCGACCACCGTGCCGCAGCGGGGATGCACAGCCAGTTCGGCCTCACCCTGGCGCAGGCGGCGCAGGGCTTCCTGGGCGGCGTGTTTGACCTCCGCCGTATCAACCGGGCCGTAGAGGGTGAAGCCGTTCCAATCGCTGCGACCCACCAGCGATAAATTGCCATTGCGCCGGCTCAAAAGATGAATTGTGGCGTGTTCCAGGCCGTGATTGCGCTGGATGCGGGTAATCAGGGACGAGTTTAGTAAACCCATAAAAGAAAACTCCTTGAGTATATGTTAGAAAGCTGGAAGGTTGGAAGGTTGGATTTTACCAATCTTCCAGCCTTCCAACCTTCCCCTAAACCAGGGAAGGTTATTTACAGGGGTTTGGCGACAACAATTACCCGGTGGGTATTGTTAGTGTAGGGCCAACATGTGACCAGAGTAATCCGTTCGTCGGTGGTGGCGGCAATCCATTGGGCGTTGCGCTGGCGTACCTCAATCGGCTCGCCTTTTTCTTTGACAATCGTCTTCAAGTCAACGACATATTCAAAAGCCTGGTTGTTGGCATAAACCGTAACCTTGTCACCTACCTCCACGTTGACCAGATCACGAAAAACTTCACCGTTGACGTTGTGATGGCCGGCCATGACCGTGTTCCCCGGCTGGCCCAGGCGAGCGCTGGTTTCGTGCCAGCCGGCGGCGTAATCGGCCACCTGCCAGATGCTATACTGCTGACCGTTCTGCTCCACTACCTGCCAGCCGACCTGAGTCACATTGGCCTCAATGCTGACCGAGGGAATGACCAGTCGGGTAGGAATACCATCGCCGTTGGCCGGTGGATTGGGGGCGGGAGCCGGCGGGGCCGGTTCGGGCGTGGCGGTAGCGGTGGGCGTAGGCAGCGGATAAAGGTCCGGCGTTTCCACCGGCGGGGCCGGCGGAGCCGGTGGTGGCGGCGCAGGGGTATCGGTTGGTGGCGGCGCATCTACGACGGGCGGGGCCTGGTCGCCGGGTTCAATGGTCACCGGGACGGGCGTTGGCTCATCCGCGTTGAGGGTTTCGGGTAAGAAGTTGGGCGGCGGCACTACCCAGGTGGCAGTAGGCGTCGGCGGCTTGGTGGGCGAAGGGGTCAGCGTGGGCGGCGGACTCCAGACAGTGGCGGTCGGAGAGGGCGTGGCGGTCGCCGGAGGAGCCGCCTGCGCCAGCGCCCCCGGCGGCGCATTCAGCACCAATTCCCAGCGAGCCTGCACGTCCTGATAGGTCCAGAAGAGGGCCAGGGCGCTTAAAATCACAATGGTCCAGACAAAGCTGGCAAACATCAGGGCTATTTGCTCAAACAGAACTTGTTTGTTTGATATCTTCATAAAGTGAGACTTTCCTGAAGGTAACAGGACATTTTAAAGACTGTGTTGCGTGTTCCGTGTTCCGTTAAGTGACGGAACACGCAAGACGCAAGACGTATTTGAGTTAATTTACCGCATCCAAACCCATTCTTATCCCCTCACACCCCTGGTAAAATTATAAGCCATAACGGTCAGGGAGACAACTAAAGCGGCCAAAGCCGCAACCTGTACGGCCAGAAAACCGGGGCCGATCAGCTCCGGCTGGGCGCGAAAAACTTCCAGCAGCAGCCGGCCCAGGCTGTAAAGCGCCGCCAGCAGCCAAAAGTGAACGCCGGGCCAGGGCCGCCAGGCTCGATTGAGATACCAGACCCCCAGCATAATCAGCCCAACCCCGGCCTCATACAGTTGGATCGGATGGCGGGTGGTCCCGGACAGCTCGACGGCCCAGGGCAGGGCAGCCGCTGCGCCGATGCCTTCACCGCCCAGAAACGCACCAATATGGCCAATGACAAAAGCCAAAGCCAGGCCCGGCGCTAAAGCATCGAGAAATAACCCCAGCGGGACCCGCTGCCGCTGGAGATAGATGAGCACGACCAGTCCCGCCACCACCATCCCTTCGAGTGGGGCCAGGGCGTTGCGGGATAAGGAAAGCGCCTGGCTCAAATCACCGACATAATTATTCCAATGGTTGAATACAAACCACAGCCGCGCGCCGATCACCCCGGCCAGTAAACCATACAACCCGGCATTGTAGACGTAATCGCCATCGAGACCCACCTGCCTGGCCCGATAAGCCGCCAGCCACAACCCGGCCCAAAAGGCCAGCAGTAATAACAAAGGATAGGTGGGGATAGCTAACGGGCCAACAGAGAGGATGGGCAGCATAAGGGTGAATGGCGAATGGGCGAATGGCGAATGGCGAATAAAAGAGAATCATTCGCCATTCGCCATTCGCCATTCATCTATAACTCCGACAACTTTGCTTCGATATAAGCTTTATTAACCGGGCCGGTAAAGATTTCGTTGACGGTGCCGTTGCGGTCAATAAAAATGGAGGTCGGCAGGCCCAGGATATTATAGGCTTTGGCCGTGTCGCCGGTTTCATCCAATACAATTGGAAAGGTGATGCCAAACTCATCCAGAAAGGCCGGGATTTGATCCTTCCGGTCGGTGGTGGTGTTGTTGATGCCGATAATCACCAGGGTGCCGGCATTGTCCACCGCCGCCTTCTGGAAATCAGGGAACTCGGCCCGGCAGGGCCGCACCAGGTGGCCCAGAAGTT
>JAAUSP010000411.1 GCA_012032575.1 Anaerolineales bacterium
GTTCAGATGACGAAGAATGTTGGAACGGAGACATCAAGTGGATCACCCTCGTTGACCTACCCGCGTCAAACTTTATCACTGAGATTATTGATTCGGAAAGAAAAATCACAGAAAAAGGCTTAAAAACGAGTTCGGCAAAGATCATTCCGCCGAATTCAGTAGTTGTGTCTTCAAGAGCAACGATTGGGAGAATTGGAATTAACAAAGTTCCACTGGCTACGAATCAAGGTTTTAAGAACATAATCATCAAGAACTATGAAAAAATTTTGCCAAAATATCTTGCTCTTATACTAACTCGCTTAGTGGGCGAAATGGAAAAATTGGCTTCAGGGGGGACATTCAAAGAAATCTCAAAAACAAACTTCAAGACACTTCAAATCCCCCTCCCGCCCCTTGACGTGCAAGCCGAGATTGTGGCCGAGATCGAAGGCTACCAGAAAATCATTGACGGAGCGCGGCAGGTGCTCGAAGCCTACCGGCCTCGTATCGAGATTGACCCGGCGTGGCCGGTGGTCGAGTTGGGGGAGGTGTGTGAAATAAAGGGAGGATATGCTTTTAAGAGCAATGATTTTACTAATAGCGGCATTCAAGTGATAAAATGGGGAATGTGAAACCTTTATTCTTTGATGCTGATAATAAACCTTCATTTTTACCTATTGATTTTAGAGACAGATATGAAGGTTACATTTTGAAAGCCGGTGATATCCTAATTTCTATGACTGGAACGATTGGGAAAACTGATTATGGTAATGTTTGCATAATTGATAAAGAAAAAGAGTATTTGTTAAACCAACGTGTGGGTAAATTTTTTTTCACGACGAAAAACGTCAACAGAAAATTCATTTACTATTTGGCAAATCAATATTTTTTCAAAGAATCAATTCTTAAAAATAGTGCAGGGGGAGTTAGACAAGCGAATATTAGTTCTCAACAGATTGAAAGTATAAAAATCCCCCTGCCCGACCTCGCCACCCAAGAGCGCATCGTCGCCCAAATCGAACGGGAGCAAGCCCTGGTCAAAGCCAACCGGGAGCTGATCGAGATATTTGAGCAGAAAATCAAGGGTCGCATCGCCAAAGTGTGGGGGGAGTAAGCTGAAACTGTAGCCGGCTTGAGGTTGTTATTATTGGTGAGGATATTGCATGATTGGGCGGGTTGGGTATCATGATTTTGAAGGATGTTAAATTGACGTAATGAGCCAAAACCAACCGCTCGACCGTATCTATTTAACCGGCTACAAATCTATTGTCGAGATGGATTTAGAGTTACGCGCCCTGAATGTTCTCATTGGCGCGAATGGGGCCGGCAAAACCAATTTTATCTCCTTGTTTACCCTGCTGCGCAATATCATGGACCGAAATCTGGCCCTGTACACGGCTCAACAGGGCGGGGCTGATGCGCTGCTACATTTTGGCCGGCAAACCACCCCGCAGCTAGAGATCAAATTGACCTTTGGAGCGAATGGTTATGAGTGTACGCTCATTCCGGCCGTGGGCGATACCTTTATCTTCGGCTCTGAACAGGTTAATTTCCACGATAAAAGGTATCCAAACCCGTATGAACAACAGTTAGGCGAAGGGCATAAAGAAACCCGCCTCTTTAATGAAATCGGCCAACCGACCACCCGGATTGCCCGGTATGTCATTCAATCTATGAAAAGCTGGCGGGTGTACCATTTTCACGATACCAGCGCCTCAGCCAAAGTCAAACAAACCAATGACCTCAACGATAATGCTGTGCTCCGGGCCGATGCCGGTAATTTGGCCGCTTTTCTCTACCGGCTCCAGGAAACAAAACCGCAAGCCTATCGCCGGATTGTGTTTGCCATCCGCCAGGTAGCCCCTTTCTTTGATAACTTCATCTTGCGGCCCGACCCGCTCAATCTGCAAAAAATTCGGTTGGAGTGGCGTGAAAAAAGCTCAGAAAGCTATTTCTCCGCCGATCATCTCTCTGATGGAACCCTGCGCTTTATTTGCCTGGCCACCTTGTTATTGCAACCGGATTTACCCGCTACCATCTTAATTGACGAACCTGAGCTTGGTTTACATCCTTATGCCATTGTTCTGCTCGCCTCGCTCATCCGTAAAGCGGCCACCCGTACCCAGGTGATCATCTCTACCCAATCAGTGCCGTTAGTGAATCAATTTCAACCTGAAGACATCATTGTGGTTAACCGCGACGGTCCCGCCTCTACTTTCCACCGTCTTGAGACGCCTGAACTTGAAACCTGGTTGGATGATTATGGGCTGGGCGACTTGTGGGAGAAAAACGTCATTGGGGGGCGGCCTCAGTGAAACGGGTCTTAATTTCCGTTGAAGGCCAAACGGAAGAAACATTTGTGCGTGAAGTGTTATCCCCCTATTTAAGCGATGGGGGGATTGTTCTTATTCCAACGCTGGTCAATACCAAAATTGTCAAAAGCGGTCCCAACTTTAAAGGTGGCGTGGTCAGTTACGGCAAGGTTAAGCGTGACCTTCAACGTCTTTTGAACGACGCAGATGCCGTAGCCGTTACAACCATGTATGATGTTTACGAACTACCTAAAGACTTCCCCGGTTATGGCCGTTGCCTTGGTCGGCCTTATGACAAAGTGGCCTGCCTGGAAGCCGCTTTTGCCGCAGACATCAACCACCGGCGCTTTAAACCCTATCTGCAACTTCACGAGTTTGAAGCTTTTCTCTTTGTTGACCCGGCTCAAACAGGCCAGGAACTTGGCTTGATCTCTCAGCAGGTCGAGTCGTTGACTCACATCAGAGCCGGTTTTGCCACCCCTGAAGAAATAAACGATCATCCCCAAACTGCCCCTTCAAACGTCTGCTGAACATTTACCAGGCCTACGACAAAACTTTCGACGGCCCCCTCATTACGGTCAGCGTTGGACTGGCTCGGCTGCGAGCCGCCTGTCCTCATTTTGATGGATGGGTCAAATGGCTCGAAAATCTGTGAACCAAGATCCTGCTGTTTCCTTAACCCTCAAGCATTGCCATTAAGTAGAGAAAAAGCTGAGGCCGCAGCTTGCGCCACGGCCTCGCGCCCTAGCCCCGAAGGGATAGGGGGGATATATAGTTATGATAACTGAGGTTAAAAAAATGTCTATCCAGGATCGGGCATTTTGGAGCGAGTTGTGAGAAGGGAGTTTATTGAGCCAGCTTCTTGAGGACGGTTTCGCGGACCTGAGCCAAGTGAGTGGTAAAGAACTGTATTTGAGTGGCCAGTCGTTCGTTATGTTGGGCTTGCTTGAGGTGGTTATCCCAGTTCGCCATTAGCGCGAGAAAATGAGAGCCGCGTTTTGCGGCACAGTAGGGACGGCGTTGAGCAAAGGCAGGTAATGAAAGTTAAAAAGGGTCTCCGGGTGGCGATCTAAAATATCGGCTTCTTTATCCAGCAGGTTATCCATCAAAGCATCGTCGTAATGGTTTTGGCTGAGGAATACAAAAACATTGGTTGCTTCGGGCAAAGGCTGGATATAGACCGACTGAACCGGCTCAATGGGGTAAAAGCCGGTGTAAAGGCTGTCGGTGTAGAGGGGCAGGTATAGAGCGGTAAAAGCAGTCAATTGATCTCTTGCCAGGTGTAAGCCGATACCAGCCGGCTCAGATGTCCTACATTCGTTGTGGCGATCACGACCTCTTCACCATTCTGGCCCAATACGGTTGACTGAGCAGCTAGAATCACGTCACCATCCAATGCCTTATCATCGGCGGTGGGACGACCCTCGCGGCGCATTTGCGCCCAAAACTCGGCGGCTTTGAGCATCACCGGCGTAGAGAGCGGCACATAACCCAAAGCCTGTTTCAAGGTATCCAGCCGGTCAACGCTGGCAGTACGGTTAGCTCGTAACAATTCGCGCCGCACTTCGTAGTCGGTAATCTCAGGGATTTGGACGAGTACGCCCTTGCTTAATAAGGCTTCCAGCCATTCATGACAGGCTTTAGCTTTCGGTGTAGCTTTGGGATTAGTGACCAAACCTAACGGCCCGGCGTCTAATAAAACAATCATACTTATCGGAAAAGAGGACGATCTGAAAAGCGATCTTCATCCAGAACTTGTTGTAAATAGGCCAGAGTCTCGCGCTGTTCCTGTTCATCGCCCTCATCCCACCAGGAACGGAGCAGGGCAATAGCCGCCTGATTTGCCGCTACCTGGGCCGGATTTGGCTCAATCAAAAGCTTGGGCGTAGGACTAAGGCCGCGGAGAGGTTGTTCCTGCCAACGCAAGAAAATACGCTCCACCCATTGGCGTAAATTCCGCCCTTCCTGGCCTTGTGAGGGATCGGGTATCATCAGGATAGGATCAGACATTGCCACTGAAAATGTAGTTTTAGGTGTTTCAGCTAAAGCAAAGGTAGCCATCAGCGGATTAACTCCCTCATTACCTCGGTAATACACGCTTCAAAAATTTGATTTTTGCGCTGCCGCAGCAGTTCAAAGAAGTTCCACAGTTCGGCTTCAGTCTGCGGCGGCTCCACCTCTCGGAACAAATCAATATCCAGCAACACCGAGACAGTCGGGGGGGCAGGTGGTGGCGGTATCAAAGCTTCATTTAACAAGAGCATTGCCTTCAAATCCGGTTGAGGCAGGCGCAACTGCATAAAATAGCCGTCCAACTCTTGGGACATATCGGGCGAAACTTCTGGCACAGTTCGCAGGTAATCTTTAAAATCATTTAACGGCAGAGGTAAATCCAAACGATTGATGTAACGCACAGCCACCCGTTGGATCGTTTTTGGTTGGGTGAACTCCCGGTAGCGAAGCCACCAGCGCTGTCCTTCAGCGCGAAATGATTCCCAACTTTCATAGGGCGCTAACCGGCTAAAAGTAAAGCCATCCCGCCGGGCTTGTATTACCTGGCGTTCATCTTGACTAACAAATCTATAACCCATGTGAGTGCGGCTGCCAGTGGCCGGGGGTACATCTGGATCAAAAGATAACTGACCTTGGACGGAGATAGCATTTTTACGGGTAGGGTAATTATCTTCTTGCCCAGCCTGGATTTGGGCCAACGTCTCTAAGGTGATGGTATCGGGCAGAGCAACCCGCACATCTATAACCGCTTCCGTCAGCGGTGAACGAGAATAATGTAAGTTTGGATTCATCGTAAGAAATCATAACATACAATTTAGCTAAGTACAAGACCGCCCCAAATTTTGGTAGTAACTATAATCCGGCCAACACAGGGAGGCAATTTAAGTATGCCCCGTCGCTTCAAATAATCCGTCAATTCACCTAAAATTTTAGAGAAGGTGTATTAAGTTAGCCACCCGCACTCGGCTTGACATAGTAATGTGGGTGGCTTTGATTTTTAGAAATCTGATATGTAATTATCCTCTCCACTTCGCAGATTCCCCTTTCCCCATAAAAATCTCTGGTTTTTCAAATTCTTTTTCTTTATGCTAGGCGTATGGCACACGCGATTGATTACTCGACCCAGGTCGTCCCCCTGGAACTGTTTGCCGACAACCCGCTCCGCCTGGCCCCGGAGGAACACCCTAACGGCTACTGGAGCGAGACGCACGGCAACTACAACCAGTGGTGGGCGCACTACAAGGGCTACACCCTCAACAAAAAAGCCAACGGTCTGGATGTCTACCCGGTCAAGCTCAACATCGTTCGTCCGGCGGTACTCAATCACGCGGCCCTGTTGCTCGGCCAGTTTACGGATCGGATCGTCCGCTTTGGCATCTCCAACGCCTATGGGGTAGACCAGGCGCTGGGTGAGGAAATCACCTGCGACCTCAATTTGATGTGGCATCTCAACGGCGGCGATGCGCTGCTGTTAGAGCAGGCCCTCTATCAGCAAATTTTCGGCGGGATGTACTGGAATGTCGCCTGGACGCCGACCCGTAAACGCTGGCCGATCCGATACTTCAGCGTGGACCCGCGGGCCTGCTTCCCAACCTGGGACGGCAATGACTACAACCGCCTCGTTTCGATTGATGTCATCCACCAGGTCCCCCGACCAACGGCCATCGCCCGCTATCGGGTGAAACCATCGCCCTTCAACCCTTCGACAGGCTCAGGACGCGCTACCGAACGGGAATTTTGCACGATCAAGGAACATTGGGACGAGAACGAGTACGAGATCACCGTAGACGGCGAAATCGGCAGTTGGCCGGATGGGGCCACGATGAGCGGCCCGAATCCTTTCCTCGATCCCGTGTTAGGGGTCAAGGTTATCCCCTACGTCTATGCTCCCCGCATCCGCGTCGGTGAATTTGAGGGAGAGAGCCTGGTTCCCGGACTTGTCGGCGGCCTGAAGGAACTCAACAACAATCTGGCCCATCTCAACGAGGGCCTGGCCGACGCCATGCACCAGCAGCCCTGGGTCAAAGGCCGGCCCAAAGGGGCCGCCGGCTTTGACCAGCCGCGCAATTCCTGGATTGATTTAGGGATGGGGCAGGTCGGCAGTGGGATCGAGCCGGAAGTGGGCCGGCTAGAAGGCGCAGACCTGTCCGAACCGATGATTGACCTGGTGGCCAACAAACTGCCGGAGTTGATCCGCGAGCACACGAATTTACCCAACGTGGGCTACGGTCGGACCGATGCTTCCGTGCGGAGTGCGCTCACCCTGCACTATATGATGTGGCCGGCCATCAACGTTGGCCAGCACTACCGGCTCAACGCTTCCCCTGGCCCTGAAGCAGATCGGCTACCTGACCTACGTCATCGCCCTCTCCAAACGGAAGATCAATGAGAGCATCAACGGGGTCGAGAGCATCGGCTTCAACGCCAGCGATAAGCACATCGAGGCCATCCTGATCGGCCACAAGACCCACTGGCCGGCCATGCTGCCCCAGGACCGGGCCGAGCTGGTCAACGAGATGGTCCAGCGCATCGCCGCCCAGATCATCAGCCGCGAGACGGCCATTCGCCGCCTCGACGGTGCGGACGAACTGAAGGAAGAACTGGAGCGTATTGAAGAAGATATTCAGGCCCAGCAGGAACAGCAGATGGAGCTGGCCGATCAACAGGGCCAAATCGCCGAAGAAC
>JAAUSP010000412.1 GCA_012032575.1 Anaerolineales bacterium
ATCAGCTTCCGGGCGGTCAGATGCAGCCCACGCCGGTAGCGAAAGACCATCCCGGTGGTCTGGGGCGGCCACAGCGACGCGGCCATCAGGCGGGCGGCTCGTGTGGGCGACGGCTGGCATCCCACCCAGATTACCCTGCCCGAATTGGAAGCAGGGGTCAAAAAGCTGCGCCAATACTGCGAGGAATATGGCCGCGACCCGGCCGAAACCCTGGTCATCGCCCGGCCCGGCGACAAATATGAGATTACCCCCGAAGCGCAGGCCAAACACCTGGAACTGGGCATCAACCATCTGGTGGTGGACACGCCGATCAAACAGGATGACCCCGACCTGTCGCTGCTGCGCGAAAAGATGGAACGGGCGGCGGAGATTTGCGGCCTGACGCCGAGGCGGTGAGCGATGGCTCGCGTTTCTTATAGTCAGTTGGGCAGCACTCCTTTCCGGCGGATGGTCGGCCATAATCCGGAGCTGCTGGAAGCGTTTCAGCAGCTAGATAGGGCTATCACCAAGCAGTTGTCGCTGCCCGCCGAACTGCGCGAGGAAGTGCGGCGTCACCTGGCCTACGAAAACGGCTGCCGCTACTGAATGTCGTTTGGCCCTCCGGCGGAGCGGCTGACCGATGAACGAACCATCCTGGCGGTCGGGCTGGCCCACATGGCCAAAAAAGACCCGCACGGCATCCATCCTGATTCCTGGGCCGAACTGAAACAGCACTTTTCCGAACGGGAGTTGATGGAATTGTGTTACGTCATCGGCCATTACAACGGGATGCAGATGGTCAATATTTTGCTGGACACAGATGTATAAGTGGAAGGTTGGAAGGTTGGAAGGTGGAAGGTTGGAAGGTGGAAGGTTGGAAGGTTGGAAGATTCTTCCCTCATTCTTCCATTCTTCCATTCTTCCATTTTCCATTCTTCCAAGAAAGGTGACTTATGGAAATCGGTATCCGCATCCCCGGCGCAGGAGCGAAAGTTAGCCCGGAGAATCTGATTACAGCGGCTCGCTGGGCCGAGGAGTTGGGTTATCACTCGGTTTGGGTCAGCGATCACGTGGTGCTGCCGGAAAAGGCTGACTCCTTTTATCCCTACGACCCGCAGGGCCGCTGGCCTTATCCCGCCGATACCCCCTGGCTCGACCCGCTGCTGGCCCTGGGCTGGGTGGCGGCAGCGGCACCCTCGGTCAAACTGGGCACCTCAGTGATGGTAGTGCCGCTGCGCCAGCCGATTTTATTAGCCAAGCAGTTATCGTCGCTCGACTTTTTGAGCGGGGGGCGGGGTTATTTTGGGTGTCGGCGCGGGCTGGATGGAAGTAGGAATTCGACCTGATTGGCGTCCCCTTCGAGCGGCGCGGGCCGCGTACCACCGAGATGATTGCCTTGATGCGTGCTTTTTGGCACGGCGAATCTGTCAATTTTCAGGGTGAATTTTATCAGGCGGCGGACTGCCAGATGTATCCTCGACCGGTGCAGCCGACTATTCCGGTGGTTTGGGGTGGCCACACCGACGCGGCCCTCAAGCGTGTGGCTCGCGTGGGCGATGGCTGGCATCCCACCCAAATCACCCTGGACGAATTGGCCGCAGGGATAACCAAACTACGCCGTTTCTGTGAGGAGGCGGGCCGCGATCCGGCCTCGGTGCTGGTTGTCGCCCGGCCGGGCGAGTGTATCCTATCAACGCCGAAACCCAGGCCCGGCATCAGGAATTGGGCGTCCAACACCTGGTGATTGACCCCCCGCTCGACGGGCCGGATTTGAGCAGCTTCCGCGCCGAAATGGAACGGGTGGCGGCGTTGTGTGGTTTGGAGCGGCGAAGTAAAGGTAGTTCCAAAATTTAAATCAGCCGAAACGTGTTGCGTGTTGCGTCTTGCGTGATGCAAAGCGGACGGAACACGCAAGACGCAACACGAATGAGGAAAAAACTCATGTCTGAACGAAAAATCCGAGTTCTGGTAGCCAAGCCGGGGTTGGATGGGCACGACCGGGGCGCGAAGGTGGTCGCGCGGGCGCTGCGCGATGCCGGGATGGAGGTTATCTATACCGGCCTGCGCCAAACCCCCGATATGATTGCCGAGGCCGCCCTGCAGGAAGATGTGGACGTGGTCGGGCTGTCGGTGTTGTCGGGGGCGCACCTGACGCTGGTGCCCAAAATTGTGGATCGGCTCAAAGAAAACGGCCTGGATGATGTGCTGATCGTGGTCGGCGGCATCATCCCCGCCGAGGATGTTGAACCGCTGCATCAACTGGGGGTGCGCGGCGTGTTTGGGCCGGGCACCTCAACCGAAGACATCATAGCCTTTATTCGCGAGCAGGTGAATGTCGTTAACTGAACCCATTTTGCGGGGCGAACGGCGGGCCATCGCCCGGCAGATTTCCGGCATCGAAAACGAGCGGCCCGAAGCGCGTCAGACCCTGGCCGAATTGTATCCGCACACCGGTCGAGCCTACCTGGTCGGGCTGACCGGCGCGCCTGGCACCGGCAAGTCCACCCTGGTCAACGAGCTGGCCAAAGCCTACCGCCGGGAGAACAAGACTGTTGCCATCATCTCGGTGGACCCGACCAGCCCCTTTACCGGCGGGGCTATTCTGGGGGACCGTATCCGCATGGCCGACCTCAGCGGCGACCCCGGCGTATTTGTGCGCAGCATGGCCACACGCGGCAGTCTGGGCGGCCTGGCCCGCGCCACCGCCAGCGCGGTCAAAGTGTTTGACGCTGCCGGATTTGAAATCATCCTGATCGAAACGGTCGGGGTGGGCCAGGCCGAGGTGGAAATTGCCGGACTGGCTCACAGTGTCATCGTGGTCGAAGCGCCCGGCCTGGGCGACGAGGTCCAGGCCATCAAGGCGGGCATTCTGGAAATTGCCGACGTGTTTGTGGTCAACAAGGCTGACCGGGAAGGGGCCAGCCGCACCGTGGCCGCGCTCACCATGATGCTCGATTTGACCCACGCTACCCTGCCCAAAACCGTGCTCCATCACGGCTTGCTGATGGACGTGGCCGGCCCGGTCAAAAACGAGCCTCCGTCCGACACAGCAGCATGGCGTCCGCCGATTTGTCCGACGATTGCCACACAAGGAATCGGAATCAGTGAGGTAGTGCAAGCCCTGACCGCCCACCGCGCCCATCAACAGGCCAGCGGCATGCTGGTCCGGCGGGAGCAGGAGCGCCTGATTTTTGAGATTCAGCAAATGCTCAAGGAACGGCTGTTGGCCGATTTGTTGAGCAAAACCTCGCCGGAGCAGGTCAACCAGGTTTTGGCTCAGGTGACGGAGCGCCAGCTTGACCCGTTTAGCGCGGTGGAACTGCTTGTAAAACTCGTGATGCGTGATCCGTGATGCGTGATGGCTAAAACCTCACGCATTACGTATCACGCATCACTAATGAGGGAGCGAAAACTCCCTGAGGAGTTTTAAATGCTCAAACTCAAACAAGCCTTCAAAGAGGGACAAACGCTGGTCGGGACCTGGCTCAACGCGGCCAGCCCGGCCCAGGCGGAAACGATTGGTTATGCCGGGTTCGATTTTGTGATCCTCGACACCGAGCACAGCGCCTACGATATCGCCGGCTGCGAAAACCTGGTCCGCGCCGCCGATGCCGCCCGCCTGCCTTGCCTGGTTCGGGTTTCAGATGACAATCCGACCTCGGTCAGCAAGGTGCTTGAGTATGGCGCGCAGGGCGTTGTGGTGCCCCACGTCAGCAGTCGGGCCGAAGCCGAAGATGCGGTCAAAAAGGCGCATTACCCGCCGGTGGGCGTGCGCGGGCCGCGCCTTCCATTCGTGCGGCCCATTACGGCCAGACGGCCTGGCCTGACTATCTGGCCCGGGCCAGGGCAGAAACGATGGTGGTCCTGCAAATTGAGGGACACGAAGGCATCCAAAACCTGGAGGCGATTATGGCTGTAGCCGGGGTGGATGTCTTGTTTGTCGGCCCGTTCGATTTGTCCACGGTGCTGGGCATCTCCGGCCAGTTGGACCACCCCCTGCTGCTCAATACGGTCGGCGAGATTGTCGAGCGGGCGCGGGCTAACAAGATTGCCGTCGGCATCTGGATGCCCACCCCCCGAACAGGCCGGCCCGTGGATCGAGCGCGGGGTGCAGTTGATTACCGTCGCCAGCAATGACTTGATTTTTATGGAAGGCTGCCGGACTTTTGCCGGGAGAGTGAAAGCGCAAATACAGGGACGTTCAAAGTAAATTCAGTTTTTCGTGTTGCGTGTTGCGTATTCCGTTAATTTTACGGAACACGCAACACGAAAGACGTGACTCTCAAAGAGAAATCAATGGTAGACACCCCCCTCCTCAAAATCGGTTTTGCCGCCCCCTTCAGCGGCGATCAGGCTATTGTCGGTGGGCCGATGCGCCAGTGCGCCGAACTGGCGGTGGCCCAGGCCAATGAACGGGGCGACTTGCCTTTTCGGCTGGCGCTGCGGGCTGAAGATGACGGGGCTGACCCGGCTCAAGCCAAAGTCGTGGCCCACCGTTTTGTGGCCGACCCGGCTGTGATCGGAGTGGTGGGACACAAAAACAGCGGGCCGTCGGCGGCGGCTGCGCCGATTTATCACGCGGCGGGGTTGGTCCAGCTTAGCCCTTCTTCGACCAATCCCGGTCTCAGCCGGCAGGGGTATCGTACCTTTTTCCGCCTGTGCGCCCACGATGCGGTCCAGGGGCAGGTGGCGGCCCAGTACGCGGTGCGGGTGCTGGGCGCACAGCGGATCGCGATCCTTCACGATCGGACCAGCTACGGTCAACCCCTGGCCGAGGTGGTCCAGGCGACGGTGCAGCAGGAGCGGGCCGAAGTAGTGCTGTTCGAGGGCATCACCGAGGGCGAGACGGATTTTAGCCTGACTGTGGCCCGTATCCGCGACCGGTCGCCCGATCTGGTTTATTTTGCCCTGACTGAAATAGAGAGTTCGATCCTGGCCCGGCAGCTTCGGGCAGTGGGCAGCGAGGCTTTGCTGTTCGGCACAGACGGCAGCCGCGAGTCCCAGTTTTTGCCGCTGGCCGGCGCGGCGGCGGAAGGCGTCTACCAGACTTACGCCGGGACAGACCCGGAACGCGCCCCCGCTGCGGAAAATTTTGTGCGGGAATTTCAGACGCGCTATGGGCCGGTACCGGTTTACGGGCTGGAAGTTTACGATGCCACCAATCTGTTGATCGCGGCCCTGGCTCAAACCGGCCAGTCGGACCGGGCGCGAATAGTGGCCGCGGTCGCGGCGATGACGGATTTTACCGGCATCACCGGCCCCATTCAATTCGATGCGCACGGCGATCGGCGCGACCCCCAGGTGAGCCTGTGGCGGGTCGAGCAGGGGCAGATGCGGCTGTTGGGTCTGGCCGGCGAGTTAATCCCAGTGGCGGGGAGCGGATAATCTCCAGGGTGTCATTGCGAGGCCGCAGGCCGAAGCAATCCCCGCCGGAGTAGGGGACTGCTTCGCCTACGGGTCGCAGTGACATGAAGATTGTTTTTTTGGGAGGTTAAATTGCAGATTGTCATTACCGGCGGGGCCGGTTTTTTGGGCCAACAGTTGGCCCGGAGGTTGCTGACCCAAGATCAGATCATGGGCCAGCCCATCCAAAAGCTGCTTGTTTTTGATACCAGCCCGGCTCAATTGGCGGCTGACCCGCGCCTGGAGCTTGTCCGGGGCGACATCACCGACCCGCAAACTATCGGCACTTTGGTGACGGATGAAACCGGGCTGATTTTTCACCTGGCGGCGGTGGTCAGCGGGGAGGCCGAGCAGAATTTTGAGCTGGGCATGCAGGTCAATCTGCTGGCTACGCTCAATTTGCTGGAGCGCTGCCGCCAGCTTGGCCACCGGCCCCGGCTGGTGTTTGCCAGCTCGGTGGCCGTTTTTGGTGGCGATTTGCCGCCGGTCATCGAGGATGGTACGGCCCTGAACCCGCAGTCATCCTACGGAACTCAGAAGGCGGTGGGGGAACTGCTGGTCAACGATTACAGCCGCAAAAATTTTATAGATGGCCGGTCCTTGCGCCTGCCGACGATTGTGGTCCGCCCCGGCAAACCGAATAAAGCCGCCTCTACTTTTGCCAGCTCGATCATCCGGGAACCACTTCAGGGCCAGACCGCCGTGTGCCCGGTGGCCCCGGCTACGCGGATGTGGATTCAATCGCCCCGGCGAGCCATCGCCAACCTGCTCCACGCTGCCGAACTACCGCCTGACGCCTGGGGTAACAGCCGGGTGGTCGCCTTGCCGGGGCTGTCGGTATCCATCCAAGAGATGGTGGACAGCTTGCAGGAAATCGCCGGAGAAGAGGTTGTCCGGCGCATCGTGTGGCAGCCCGACCCCTTCATCGAGAAAATTGTCGGCGGCTGGGCGGTTCATTTTGCCCCGGAGCGGGCGCTGGCATTGGGCTTCGAGGCCGATCATTCGATGGGGGAGATTATTCGGGCATTTATCGAGGACGAACTGCCGGGATGAGGCGATGAGGCGTGAGGCGAAGAGGCGAGAATTTTTCTTCGCGTCCTCGTGTCCTCGCCTCTTCGCCTCATCGCGTCATTAAAGGAGGCTGGATGAAATTAAAAGGAAAAGTCGCAATTATTACCGGCGCTGGCTCCGGCATTGGCCGGGCGACGGCGCTGCTGTTTGCGCGGGAAGGGGCCAAAGTGGTGGTGGCGGACCTGATCGAGCGGGCGGGGGTGGAAACGGTGGGGGACATCAAGGCCGGCGGCGGCGAGGCCGTTTTTGTGCGGGTGGATGTCGCGCGGGCGGTGGAGGTTGAACGGATGGTGCGAGTGGCGGTCGAGACGTTTGGCCGGCTGGACATTCTGTTCAACAATGCCGGGCTGACCCTGCCAGCGATGGTCACAGAGACCACCGAGGAACTGTGGCAAAAAAGCCTGGATGTGAACCTGAAAGGGGTCATGCTGGGCTGCAAATACGCCATCCCGGAAATGCAGAAGGTGGGCGGCGGCTCGATTATCAATACGGCCTCGATGCTGGGGCTGGTCGCCTCGCCCCGGCAGGCGCCCTA
>JAAUSP010000413.1 GCA_012032575.1 Anaerolineales bacterium
GTAGATAACGGGCAGGGGTTCAATCCGGCCAGTTTGAACGGGTCGAAACAGGAAACCATTACGGTTTGCAGGGTATCCGCGAACGACTGGAGGTGGTGCGTGGCTCCTTTAAATTGGAGAGCACGCCCAACCACGGCACCGCGCTGCTGGTCACGGTGCCCAAAAATCCGCTGGCCCTGATTGGGGGATAAGATGATTGACGAACAAGCCGTAAAAGTTTTGGTGGTAGACGACCAGCAGTTGATGCGCGACGGCATTTCTTCGCTGTTGAGCATCCAGGATGGCATCGAGGTGATTGGCACGGCTGTCAACGGCCAGGAAGCCATTGAACAGGCGCTGGCGCTGACCCCGGATGTCATTTTGATGGATGTGCGCATGCCGGTGATGAACGGTATCACCGCCACCGAGCAGGTTCGCCGGCAGCTTCCTACCTGCCAGGTGCTCATGCTGACCACCTTTGACGATGAAGAAGATATTGTCAAAGCTCTCATCGCCGGGGCCAACGGCTATTTGCTCAAAGATATTCCGGCCCAGGATTTGGCCCAGGCCGTCCGCCTGGCCCACCGGGGCATTTACCAGATCGAACCCTCCATCGCCGGCAAATTGGTCAGCGTGCTCATCAAGCAGACCGGCTCCGGCCCGGTCTCACCCGCTGCCCCGGCCAAAAAAGAGAGTTCCGCCCAGGCCGTCGCCGCTCAATTTGATTTGACCGAGCGAGAGATGGAAGTGCTGCAATTGATCGCCACCGGGGCCACCAACCGCGAAATTGCCGAGGAACTGGTGGTCAGCGAAGGCACCGTCAAGAACCACGTCTCCAATATCCTCAGCCGCCTCGGCCTGCGGGACCGCACCCAGGCCGCCATTTTTGCCCGCGAAAACAATCTGCTGTAAGAAAGAAATTAGAGATTGGAGATTATTGACCCTAATCTCCAATCTCCAATCTCCAATCTCCAATCTCCAATCTCCAATCTTTAATCTTCACCCTCCCAACAGGCCGTATCCTTTTGCCGGGTTGACCAGACTCCCCAATGCCGGGCGTTTCTTTTGAGTCACCTTATTACAAAAGGAGGCCACTTTGACAAGACCCAATAAAGCGCTTAAAAAGACTCAGTACCTATTTCTCGCAAGTTCGATTTTAGCTCTGACCCTCATTAGCCTCACCCCCGCTGCTATCCGGGCCGATGAGCCGGTCCAAACCCAGGCAGCCCCCACCATTGACGGCTGCCCCGTTTTTCCCGCCGATAATATTTGGAACACGCCCGTTGATACCCTTCCGGTTGATCCAAACTCCGCCACCTACATCAACACCATCGGCGCAACCCGGCAAGTCCACGCCGATTTTGGCTCCGGCGATTGGCCGCCCGGCTCCGGTGCGCCGATTGGCATCCCGTTTGTGGTTGTGCCCAGTGATCAAATTTCTGTCACCATTCACATCTCCCCCTACGACGACGAGAGTGATCCCGGCCCCTATCCTGTTCCAGAAAATGCTCCGGTTGAAGGCCATCCGAATACCGATGGCGACCGGCACGTGTTAGTCGTCCGCCAGGGCGAATGTAAACTGTATGAACTCTATCGCGCCTTCGTCAACGGGGATGACAGTTGGGACGCCGAGTCTGCGGCCAGGTATGATTTGACCGCCAACGGTCCCTTGAGGACCGACGGCTGGACCTCCGCCGACGCCGCCGGCCTGCCGATTCTACCCGGCCTGGTGCGCTATGAAGAAGTGCTGGCCGGCGAGATCAATCACGCCCTGCGTTTTACCGTCCCTCAAACGCGCAAGGCCCACGTCTGGCCCGCCCGCCACGATGCTTCCAGTTTGACCGGCACGCAGTATCCGCCGATGGGCCAGCGTTTCCGGCTGCGAGCCGATTTTGATGTTTCCGGTTATCACCCCCATGCTCAAGTTATTCTTCGTGCCCTCAAAAAATACGGCATGATCCTGGCCGATAACGGCTCAGCCTGGTACATCTCCGGTGCGCCCAATGATAACTGGGACAACGATGTCCTGCATGAGTTGGACGCCGTCATTGGCTCCGATTTTGAGGCGGTGGATGTTTCCTCATTCATGGTCAGCCCTAATTCCGGGCAGGTGCAAGGGTTTAGCCTCAACGCTGCGCCTTCATTCCAGACTGTTGACGCGAGTGAAAGCGCCACTTATCAATTAAACCTGACCAAAATTGCCAGCAATTTCGCCTCCACCGTCACCTTAACCCCTAACAGTTCGCCGCCCAATCTCCAAATAAATTTATCACCCAACAGCCTGACCCCCTCCGGCCTGGTCACGCTCACCTTAACCGATACCCACCCCAGTGGCCCGCTGACTCCCCCGGTGTTACATAACCTCACCATCACCGGTGTCGGCGGTGGCTTCAACCGTCAGGTCACAGTCAGCCTGCTGGTCGGTGGGACACAGACTTACTTGCCGGTTATTCTAAAATAATCTTCTGACAACTGATTACTGATCCCTGATTACCAACCTCCAAGGAGAACCTCATGCCTGTAAAAACCACTCTAGTTTGTATCTTGAGCCTGACCCTTTTGCTGATTTTGACCGGCTTCCCTGCCGACACCCAGGCGACGCCCCTTAGTGCGGTCAGCGCCCCTATCCTCAAATGGGCCTACGGCGGCTGTTTCAGTTCGTGGTGCGAAACCGGCTGGTACGCCTCGCCGGCTGTGGCAAACCTCGACGGAGACGCGCAGGCCGAAGTCATCTGGGGAGCGTATGATTTGGTCGCGCTGGATGGACTGACCGGCAGCGAGCAGTGGCGCGCCGACAACGGCAGCCGCATCTGGCCCGGCATTGCCGTCGCCGACCTGACCGGCGATGGCGACCTGGAAATTATCGTCGGGCGGGGCAGCGATCAGGTGACGGTTTACAATCACAACGGCGGCGTCGAGTGGACCCGCAATCCCTTCGGCGGCGGCGAAGTCCGCACTTTGGCCGTTGAAAATCTGGAAAGCACCGGGACGATGGAAGTCATTGTGGGCCGCGCCAGCGGCGGATCATACCAGCAGCTCAACGTCTTCGAGGCCAACGGGACGCAGCGGGCCGGTTGGCCCGCTCGACGTACCGGCGAACCCGGCTACGGCTGGGGCATGTACAACGAAAATGTCACCATTGCCGACCTGAACAACGATGGTTTCAAAGAAATCATCGGCCCCACCGATACCCACTACATCACCGCCCTGGACCGCAACGGCAACCAGCTTGCAGTCAACAGCCTCTACAGCCCGCGCACCGTCTGGAGCCAGGTCGGCGTCCACGTGGATCAGGCCGCCGATTTGCGCGGCTATGCCAACTGCGGCAGCGAGCATCGCCCCAACTTTGCCAACAGCGCTCCCGCCATCGCCGATGTGGACAGCAACGGCACGCTGGAAATCATTGTTGTGGGCGACGTATACAACTGCGCCATCGGCGACCCGGATGGCGATATGTATCACCTGCCCTGGATTCTCAACCTCGACCGGACCCGCTGGAGCGGCAGCGGCTTCGACTGGACGGTCATTCCCGCCGCCGAACCGGACAGCAGCCCCCTTTCCCAGGATTACAACGTCATCCAGAACAGCGTCACCAACGCCGTGGTAGCCGACCTCGACGGCGACGGTTTCAAGGAAATTCTCTATCCGTCTTACGATGGTCGGCTGCACGCCTTCTGGCTGGACAAAAGCGAAAAGCACAACTGGCCCTTTGACGTGGACGTGCCCGGCAGCGACATTCGCTTTGGCAGCGAGCCGGTGGTCGCCGATCTGGACAACGACGGCAAAGCCGAAGTCATCTTCACCTCCTGGCCCCAAAACGGCGGCAACCGCAACGGCCAGTTGCACATTCTCGACTTTCAGGGCAACCAAATCCAGGTTCAGGATTTGCCCGCCTCGCGCGGCGGCACCTGGAACGGCAGCCTCGGCGCGCCCACCATCGCCGATATTGACGGCGACCCCGATATGGAACTGGTCATCGGCACCGTATCGAGCGGAGTGGTGGCTTATGACCTGCCCGGCACGGCCAACGCTCGCATTTTGTGGGGCACTGGACGAGGCAGTTTCAAGCGTACTGGGGTATCGCCGGCAGATGAGGGCTTCAGTTTAACTGCCGCCCCCTCCACTAAGGCCATTGACCCCGGCGGGTCGGCCCAGTACACCCTCAACGTGCAAAGCAATGATGCCTTCAGTGGCACCGTCACCGTAGATATTACCAACCCCGCCCCGGCCGAGTTGAACATTTCGCCCACCTCGCAAACACTCGCCCCCACCCGGCCAGGTCAACTTGACCGTCACCGACAGCACCGCCGGGCCGGTTCTGCCCGGTCAATGGTATAATATTCCAGTCATCACCACCGGCGGCGGCTTCACCCGGACGGCAACCATCAGCCTGCTGATCGGCGGCACGCGGACCTATTTGCCGGTGATTCGGAAATAACCCCGAATCCGACTCGACCCGAACCTCGACCTGTGTTAGAATGAAGGCAGGTTAAAATAGACCCAATTCACTCAAACAGGAGAGATTGGAGATTGGAGATTCAAACTAATAATCTCCAATCTCCAATCTCCAATCATCATAGTGCCCAATTATCTCCGTAACCTCATCAACCTGAGCCGTGGTCAGTCGGTCCTGCTGCCGTTGGTGGCGGTCTTTCATTTGACCGGGCGCTGCAATCTCAACTGCGTTTACTGTGAGGATTACGGCGCCCGCCGGCCCAACGACGAACTGGCCCAACTGGGCGTGTTGCCCCTGGCCCAGGCCGAGCGGGTGCTGGCCATTTTACGCCAGGCCACGCCCCATCTGATTTTGACCGGCGGCGAGCCGCTGCTCTACCCGGAGATTGAGGCCCTGGTCAGCCAGGCCAAAGCCGGGCATCATTTCCAGCATGTCACCCTGCTGACCAACGGACTGCTGCTATCCAAACATCCCGGCTTATTACCTCATCTCGACCGGCTGGTGATCAGCCTGGACTCGCTGGATGTGGCGTGCTGGGGGCAAACCATCGGCCTGGACAGCCGGGCCGCTGAAACTATCATCCAGACCATTATCGAGGTGGCCGGGCGTCAGGCCAGTGACAAATTTGAACTGGTCGCCAATTGCGTTATCACCCCCGAAACCCTGCCCGACGCCGAAGCCGTGCTGGATTTCTGCCTCCGGCATCACATCGCCTTTGCCTTTTCGCCCCAATCTTTTCAACAACTGGCCGCGCTATGAGCTGCTGGTCGCCGAGGCTTATCGCGCCTTTGTGGATAAAGTGATCGCTTGCAAAAAGCTGGGTCTAAAAATCCTGGGCAGTCTGGCCTATCTGAAGCTGGCCCGTGATTTCCAGCCCTACACCTGTTACCCCACCCTGGTCCCGCGTGTTTTGCCTAACGGCGAGCTGATTTACCCCTGCCGCCCCATCGAGCGCAGCGGGACCGCTCAGGGGGGCCGCCCCTGCAACCTGACCCGCGTGGACTCCTGGGCCGAAGCGATGCGTCTGGCCGTGGACAAATTCGGTCCGCCCCCGCAAACCTGTTTCAGTTGCTTTCAACAGTGCTATGCCGAACCCTCGTTGATGCAGGCTCAACCGGTCTCATTCTTGCGGGAAATGGTGATGTTCAGCGCCTCACGCCAAGCCAAACTCCACATCTTTGCCCCAGGATAATGGACTCTTCCACCACCTCCGCCGCCGCTACCGAACTCCCTGAACCGCTGCCGGTCACTTCGCCGCTCATCATCGGCGGTGGTATCGCCGGATTGATGGCAGCGGTCCACCTGGCCGAGCGCGGCCTGACCCCGCTGGTGTTGGAAGCCGACCCCGACCGGCCCGGCGGGCGGCTCAAAGGCGGCCCCACCGTCGAAATCGAGCACAATGGCCAGACCTGGCGCTTTCCCGGCGAGCACGGCGTGCATGGTATCTGGTCGCCTTATCACAACTTTCAGGCTGCTCTGGCCCGGCACGATCTGCGGCCCGTGTTTGTGCCGGCCCGCGAGGAAACCTGGATTTTTGGCCGGGGCCGCACCATTCGCCGGGCCGCCATTGGCAGCGCCATTCGCCACAGCCTGGTCCCCGCGCCGTTTCATTATTTGCACCTGTTTTTGCGCCCGCGTTTTCTCAATATCCTGACCCTGCGCGATGTGGCCTCGATGTTCCGCGTGTTTGGCGGCTTGATGTCGGCCCTGGCTATTGACCCCATTGCCGAGCAAAAATCGCTGCGCGGCATGTCGCTGGCCGATTTTACCGCCGGCTGGTCGCCGACGCTGGCGAGTTTCTTTGCCGGGTTAGTCCGCAGCGCCCTGGCCGCCCATCCCAAAGATGTGCCGGCCTCCGGGTTTATCGCCTTTCTGCGCTTTTACACCTTGCTCCGCCGCGACGCATGGGCTTTTTCCTACCTGCCCGGCTCCGGCGGCGAGTGCGTGTCTGAGCCGTTGGCTGAGCTGGTGCGGCGGATGGGAGGGGAGATTCGGTTGGGGGCGCGGGTGGAACGGTTGGAGGTTGGAAGGTTGGAAGGTGGAAGGTTGGAAGGTGGAAGGTTGGAAGGTTGGACAGAGAAGGGGCAGGAGTCCAGACTCCTGGAAGATGAATCGGGGTGGGAAGTCACTGTTCAAGCGGAGGGGCGGACATACACTATCAAAGCCGCGCGGGTTATTCTCGCGGTTGATGCTCCGGCGGCGAAGAAATTGCTGCAAGAGAGTCCCGCTATGGCGGAAGCAGCCGCCAGACTGCGGTTTCCCGCCGGCGTGCCGACGGCGATCATCCGGCTGTGGTTCAAGGTCAAACCCAAGCCTATCGCCGAGGCGGGCATCTACACCGGCGATTTTGTGATGGACAACTTTTTCTGGCTCGACCGGCTGCAAACGGCCTACGCCGAGTGGAGTCGGGCCACCGGCGGCAGCGCCATCGAAATGCACATTTACGGCCCGCCGGAATTAGTCGCTCAGCCGGATGCGTCGTTATTAGCCCGCGTGCTGATTGACACCTACCGGGTTTTCCCGGTAACTGCGGGCTGACACTG
>JAAUSP010000414.1 GCA_012032575.1 Anaerolineales bacterium
TTCCAGCAAAGCCTGATCGGCGGCCAGTTCGGCCCGCAGGCTGTTGAGTTCCTGGGATAGGCTCTCCATTTTCTCCTGTTGGGCGGTGTGCAACTGACGCAGATGGGCCTGCCCGCGCATGGCGTTGGCCTCCACGCCCATTTTGACCAGATCACGGCTTTTTTGGGTGATGGTTTCGGCCAGGGCGCTTTGGCGGGCTTCAACCTCAACCCACTGTTCCAGCACGTGGCTGAGCGTGCGGTTGGGCGGCGGCAGTTTGTCCAGCCCGGTCCAGCCCAGCGGATCGTACCAGGCCCGGCGCATGCTGCCATCTCGATTGTAGACCGGCCCGGCCGGGGCGTTTTCGCTCGAAAACGGGTCGCGAGCGTAGAGGCCCCACAATCCGCGGTAGTGCAAGGCCCAGGGTGGGGTTGGTTCCAGCAGGCGCGGTTCGGCCCAGGTTTTCTCCTGGCCCGGCCCAATCGCCAGACCATCACCGCGGGCGTAATCTACAAAGGGAATGCGGAAAATGTTGAAACCGGGTCGGGGCGAGGTCGCCTCTGACTCGTCGGGCGACGGGTCGAGCCGGAACAGTTTTTGCCAGAAGCGTTTTTGCCGGTCCACCAGCCGCACCAGCGGGGCCAGCGGTGGCAGTTCCAGTTCGGTCAGGTATTCCCCGCGGGCAAAATGGCAGGCGTGCGACCCTGCGCCGACGTACACCACCGGGTGCTCGCCTATCTTTTCCAGTTCGGGGTCGTCCCAGCGGCGGCGAAAATCGTCGCCAAAAAAGTCGTGCGAGGCATAGGCTACCCACTCGGGTTGCAGGTCGTCGTCGGCTTCGTACAGATAGAGGCAGATCATCTCCCAATCGGCTTCGTGGTCGTTGGCCCCGGCAAAGCCGGAGCGCCAGTTGTTGAAGGGGTAGAAGAACCAGTATTGCAGGATAATCCAGCCGTTCTCGCGGATCACCCGGCCGGCGTAGTTGTACTGTTCCTGCCCGGCCAGCAGCCGCCGGTAGGCCAGGGCGGCAGCGGCGGCGGTGTCGCCGGGAACCCGGCCGCGGGCAAAGAGCGAAATCGAGAAGAGCGCGTCTAAAAAACGCGAGGTGTAACCGACTCTGGCCAGCCGGCCCGGCCCGGCGTAAAAGACATTCTGGGGATCTCTGTGAGCAAAGCCCTGCTGCAAGGCGTAGGCGGCCAGCTCGGTAATGTTGAGCGGCTCGATGAACTTGAGGTAATAAACTGCGCCAAAATCGGCGGCGCGTGGCTCGGCCAGTTCTTCCAGGGTTAACTGGCCCTGGGGAACCAGGCAGACCGGCTGTCTTTCGGGGCGGTGCAGCCACAGCCCGCAATTTTGAATGTATGCGGCGACATCCATCGGAAAAAATCGCTCGCCGCGGGTGTAGCGCAGCACCGGCTCAAAGCGCCGGAGCAGGGCACAGTCGGCTTGAGGTGCGCCGGTCATGCCTCGTCCTCCTCCTCCTCAGTCAGGGTGGCGGCGGGTTCAAAGGGGGTGGAGATTTCGGCGGTGTTGAGATAGATGACCAGGAAAATGCTGTAAAGCATAATAACGTAAACGTAGCCGGGTCGTTGGTTAAAGTAGAGCAGCAGCGCTGTGAACAGGCTCAAGCCCTGGGTGAGCATGGCCATTATCCAGGCGGCCCGCCACAGGCGAAAAAAGCTAAGGGCGGCCAGCAAGGCCAGCAACGCCAGGGGAATAAAAATAATGCCCATGGCCAGGGCGTTGATGGGTTCGGTAATCAACCGCTCGACAATCAGGCTGCGGCGCAGGCCCAGGCCGCGGGTGAAAAAAAACAGGCCCAGGTCGAACAGGCTGACGGCCTGTAGCAGCAGCAGCAAGCCCAGCACCGTTATCGGGCCGGAACGGGGTGTGACCGGAGCAGTCGCCGCGGATTGAACCAGCGGTGTTTCCATTTGGTTGAGAAGACGTTTGATTGGAGTTTTATGAGGTTGACCCATGATGAATTAATTATACCAAATAAAAACTGCTTCCACATGTCAGGGAGAAGCAGTTTTGCAACGAGGGCAAATATGGTTTAATGACTCAGATTACTTATCCAGGACCTCGCGTAATTTGGTCAGGAGCGCAATGGGGGAAAAGGGTTTAGACAGAAATTCAACCTCGGCGGTTAGCAGTCCGTGCCGGACAACCGTATCATCGGTATAGCCGGACATGAAGAGCACTTTCAAATCAGGCAGCAACTTTTTTAACTGTTCAGCCAGAACGCGACCGCTCATTTGGGGCATAATCACGTCGGTTATCAACAGGTCAATTGAGTGTTGATGGTGTTGGGCCACCAGTAAGGCTTCACTACCCAGGTGGGTCTCTAGCACCTTGTAGCCCTGATCTTGCAGAATATTCCGTACCAGGCTGCGAACCTGTTCTTCGTCTTCTACCAACAGAATTGTTTCGTGGCCTTTGGCCCTGGTTAGCTGAACGGGAGGCTTGAACGCAGGATTGGCCTGGGTTTTGTTGGCCGGTAGAAAAACTTTAAACGTAGCGCCTTGATTTGGCTCACTGTAAACCAAAATGTCGCCCCCGCTTTGCTTAACAATGCCAAAAACGGTGGCCAACCCCAGGCCGGTACCCTGGCCAGGTTCTTTGGTGGTAAAAAACGGTTCGAAGATGCGGGTCAGGGTTGATTTATCCATCCCATAGCCGGTGTCGGTGACAGCCAGCAGCACACAAGGGCCAGGTGGTGCGGTGGGGTGAGTTTGGGTATAACTTTCGTCGAGATGGATATTCCCGGTTTCAATTGTCAGCCGGCCGCCGGTGGGCATAGCATCGCGGGCATTGACCACCAGGTTCATAATAACCTGCTCCATCTGGCCCGGATCAGCAGTAATGGGCCACAGCTCCGGCTGGAGATTTAACGAGAGGGTAATATCCTCGCCAATTAACCGCCCCAGCATCTTGTGCAGATTGGTTATCAAAATGTTTAAATCAAGGATCGTGGGGGCCAGAATTTGCTTGCGGCTGAAGGCCAGCAGTTGCCGGGTAAGCGAGGCTGCCCGTTCACTGGCATGCCGGATTTGTTCCAAGTCTTCCAGGTGCGGATCATCCGGCTGCATTCGTTTTTGCATAAATTCGCTGTACCCCCGGATAACGGTCAATAGATTGTTAAAATCGTGGGCTACTCCGCCGGCCAAACGGCCAATACTCTCCATTTTTTGAGTCTGGCGCAGCTCTTCTTCCAGTTTGGCCCGCGCTTCCTCGGCCCGTTTGCGTTCGGTAATGTCTCTGACAACAACCACAGTGCCCGTCACCCGACCCTCTTCGCGAATGGGAGTGCTGGTGTACTCTACCGGAAACCCTGTGCCATCTTTACGCCAGAAAATTCGTTGTCACCCTGGCTAATCTGGCCGCGCCAGGATGACAGATAGATAGGGCATGCATCCTGGGGATAAGGTCGGCCGTCGGGGTAGCTGTGGTGGCAAACCTCATGGGCCGACTGGCCGATTAATTCGGCGGCTTCCCAGCCCAGCATCTGGGCCATTGCCGGGTTGACAAACGTTATGATCCCCGCTTCATTTGAGCCGTAAATGCCTTCGCCGGCCGAGTTCAGGATTAATTCCAGACGGTGGCTCAAATGGGCAAATGCACCTTCGGCTTGTTTACGTTCACTGATATCGCGCACAAAGGAAAAAGAGAAGCCTTCGCCCTGAAATTCGATATAACTGGAAGTAACTTCGACGGGGAAAGTGCTGCCATCCTTGCGCCGATGAACGGTCTCAATGATAGTGGAGCCGCTGCGGGCCAACTCTTGGCGGTGTTCTTGCCAGCGCTCCATAGAAAAATTTGGATCTATTTCATAAATATACATCTGGCAAAGCTCGGCGGCGGTGTAACCCAGGGTTTGGCAAACCTGGTGATTCACGCTCAAAATTCTGGCATTCGAGCCGGTTCGCACGATACCAACCGAAGCCTGGTCTACACAAAATTGGGTCAAGTGCAGGGCCTGTTCCATTTGCTTGCGTTCATTGATATCGGTGTGGGTGCCGAGCATCCGCAGCGGCTGTCCGTTTTCGTCCCAGGCGACAATTTTGCCCATTGACAGAATCCATTTCCAATCACCCGACCGGGTGCGCTGGCGAGCCTCGACCGTATATACCGGAATCTCTCCGCGGATATGAGCGCGGTAGGTCTGGCTAACCCGCTCTCGATCTTCCGGGTGCAGTCGCTCGATCCAACGGGCGTTGTCTCATGGAACTCGGCCGGATCATAGCCCAGCATAGTGGCATATTCGGGGCTAACCTGGGCTTCACCCGTTTGCAGGTTTAAATCATAAAGGCCCTGGTTGGCGGCCATAAGCGTTAACCTGAGCCGTTCCTCGCTCTCACGGAGCGATTCTTCAGCCCGCTGGCGCTCCTGGCGTACCTTTTTCTGGGCCAGGGCATGCATAACGGCTTGCCCCAGCCGCTTGTGGTACTCTTTGAGGACATAATCGGCGGCACCGGCCTTCATGCACTCAACCGCCGTATCTTCATTGATTGAGCCGGTCAAAATGATGACCGGGGTCAGGGGGACATGCGCCAGGGCCAGCTTCAGCGCGGTTAAACCATCAAAGCTGGGCATACTATAATCCGAGACGATCAGATCGGGTTGAAATTCCTCCAGCGCGGCCAGGTATGCTTCATAGGTATCCACCCGCTGAAAGATACTGGCTGCAAGCACCCCTTTGATTTCACGTTGAGCGAGTTCGGCGTCGGTGGGGAGATCTTCGACAATGAGAATTCGGGTTGCTTCGGGCATAAAGTTCTCCATAAGGGCGTTTTATTTGGGGGGACGATTAATCATCAACCAGTAGAAACCGAGGTCACTCATCACGCTTTGGAACGCGCCAAATTCAACCGGTTTGACCACATAGCCATTGGCACCCAGCAAATAAGCCGCCTCGATGTCCGGGTCTTCGGCTGAAGAGGTGACCATCACGACGGGGATGGTCTGCGTCTGAAGGTCGCCCTTGACCGCCCGCAGCACTTCAAGGCCGCTTAATTTGGGCAGTTTCAAATCAAGCAGGACCACTTTTGGGGTAAGGGTAATATCCCGCGCGGCATATTTTCCCCGGCCAAACAAAAAGTCCAGCGCTTCAGCGCCATCAGTGACCACAAAAAACTGGTTGGCCAGCCCTCGTTTTTTTAGGGCGCGCAGGGTCAGCTCCACATCACGGGGGTTATCTTCCACCATTAAGATTTCAACGATGTCGAGTTGGTTCAAGGTTGATCTCCTGTTTGAGAGAGGGTAAAGAAAAAGGTAGCACCCTGGCCCACTTCACTTTTGGCCCATACCTGCCCCGCGTGGCGGTGGACGATCCGCTGCACAATAGCCAGGCCCACGCCAGTGCCCGGAAATTCCGTTTCACCATGCAGGCGTTGGAACACCTTAAAAAGTTTGTCGGCGTACTGCATCTCAAAACCAGCGCCGTTATCGGCGATGGCATATATAATCTCGGCCCCTTGTTGTTGGCTGCTCACCCTGATAACCGCCCGTTCTTTTTTGGCTGAGAATTTGAGGGCATTGCCCAGCAAATTGGTCCATACCTGGCGGATTAAGGCGGCATCCCCCCAGGCGGGCAGCAGCGGTTCAATGCTAAAGTCCAGCCGGGTCTGATCGGTAGCAGGAATCAGGGTGGCGCATACCTCAGCCACCAGTTCGTTCATATTAATAGGTGAAATTCGCAAGGGGGCGCGGTTGAGGCGCGAGAAGGTTAATAAATCGTCAATCAGTTGGTTCATCCGCTGGGTTTCGCTGTGGATGATACCACAATAGCGCTGGCCTTCAGCGTCCAACTGAGCTTGATAGTCTTCCAGCAAAATGCGGGCAAAGCCGTCAATAGCCCGCAGCGGGGCGCGCAGGTCGTGCGAAACAGAGTAGGAAAAAGCCTCCAATTCTTTATTGACCATTTCCAGTTGGTGGGTCCGTTCATTAACCCGCTGTTCCAGGCTTTCACTCAGCCGCCAGATTTCCTGTTCGGCTTGCTTGCGTTCGGTGATGTCCTGGGTAATGCCAATGGCCTTTATGGGCCGGCCGTTACGGTCGAACTCTATCTCGGCTTTGATGTGCAGCCACCTGATCTGTCCATTCAGGATGATGCGATGCTCAATATCATAGGGCGCGCCGGTCATGGCCGCCTGCCAGGCCGCCTGCATGTACTGCAAGTCGTCCGGGTGGATGATTTCGAACAACTCCTCGGCCCGATGCGTACCGGGCGACCAGCCTACCAGCCGCGACCCTTCGGCCGAACTGGTGAATGTCCCGGCCTGAAGATCGGCGGTCCAACTGCCCATATAGCCCATGGCCTGGGCGTGTTCTAAAATCTGTTTACTTTGCCGTAGGGCCAGCTCGGCCTGTTTGCGTTCAGTAATATCGCGGTTTACCGCCACTGCCCCGGTTGGTGTACCGGCGGCGTCTTTGATCTGGGCAACCGAGGATAAGATATTAAGCGAATTACCGTTTTGCATTTTTGAATCACTTCGCCCCGCCACAAACCTTGCTCTAAAAACTGCCGCTTAACCTGATCTAACGGTTCAGCCAAAAAATCGGTTTGAAGCACTTCATGCACCAACCGGCCCATTACTTCAGCGGCCTTCCAGCCATAAATGGCCTCGGCGGCCGTGTTCCAACTGGTGATATTAAAATTTAAATCGGCGGCAATAATGGCATCAGAGATATAATGGAGAAGATTGGCCTGATACAGAAGCTGTTCTTGCGTCTGGTGGGGTTCAATCAGGTCGCGGACAAAGGCCAGCAGGTAAGCGTCGGCCAGCCGGTGCGCCTTAATTTCTACAGGCAGCAAGCGGCCATTTTTGCAGCGGAGGTGTGACTTCAGGAACTCTGTTTGACCGATGGGTAAATTATGCAGAGCGGGCGGGAACAAGTCTGTCCAGGCAAGGTTGAGCAGTTCCTCGTGAGTATAACCCAGCAGGTGGCAGCCCTGGCGGTTGACTTCGAGGAA
>JAAUSP010000415.1 GCA_012032575.1 Anaerolineales bacterium
GGGGGAGCAGTTCCACTTTTTGCGAGCGCGATTAATGGCGCAAGCCAAAGCGACGTATGCAAGATGGCCGGAGGTGGCGTGACGTATGGCGAAATTGAGCCGGGAAGAGGTTTTGGAGATTGTTCGGGTGGCTGGGGAGAAAGGGGAGAGGCCATACTTTGGTAGAGCAAACCTTAGTGAGTTGGACCTCACTCAGATTGACCTCAAAGGGGCGGAGTTTAGCCAGGCGAATCTCAGCGCGGCTAATCTGAGTCGAGTGCGCCTAAGCGAAGCAGACCTCAGTGAAGCGAACCTCAGCCGTGCGCGCCTCAACGGGGCTAACCTCCGCTGGGCGGACCTGAGCGAGGCGGACCTCATTGAGGCGAACCTAAGTGGTGCGAACCTTAGTGGTGCGAACCTTAGTGAAGCGAACCTCAGAGGGGTAAACCTCAGCCGAGCGAACCTTAGCCAAGCGCGGCTCAACGGAGCGATTTTAAATGGAGCAGACCTCAGTGACGCGAATCTGAGAGAGGCGGCTCTTAAAAAGGCGAATCTCACTCAAGCGCGCCTCGGCGGGGCTAATCTCAGTAGGGCGGACCTCAGCGAGACGGACCTCAGCATGGTCTTGATTGCGCAGACCATTTTTGGAGATATGGACTTGAGCGTGGTCAAAGGACTTGAGACGGCACGTCACTCAGGGCCATCGGTTATTGGAGTAGACACACTATTTCGTTCGAAGGGCCAGATCCCCGAAGTGTTTCTACACGGGGCCGGCGTGCCGGAGGTATTGATTACGTACCTACCGGCGATGCTGAGCCAGCCGATTCAGTATTACTCCTGCTTTATCAGCTACTCGGCCAAGGATACGCCCCTGGCCACCCGGCTTCACGCCGATTTGCAGCAGGCTGGCGTCCGCTGCTGGTTTGCGCCGGAGGATCTGAAAATTGGCGACAAAATACGGCCCCGGATTGATGAGTCCATTCGGGTGCATGAGAAGCTGCTGCTGATTCTCTCCGAACACTCCCTGGCCAGCGATTGGGTCGAGCACGAAGTCGAGGCCGCCCTGGAACAGGAGCGGCAGCGGAAAGAGACCGTGCTGTTTCCCATTCGGGTAGATGAAGCCGTGATGCGCTCGGAGATCGGCTGGGCAGCGCACATCAAGCGCACCCGGCACATCGGGGATTTTCGGGAGTGGCAGGGGCACGCGTCGTATCAGAAGGCGTTTGAGCGGTTGTTGAAGGATTTGAAGGTACAAGGTGACTGATCTCTTTGCCGCCGCTGTCAAGCGACAATTAGACGTACACATCAGCGACAATTAAAAATGCCCATAATTTTAAGTTGCCTCACAAAAATCTTACCTTACAGGAGCTTGGTGCTCAGAATTTAATTAGCAGGATCAGGCTGGGCCTGATCCATTTCTTGTAATTGTCGTCGGGCCGCTTCTTCGGCTCGGACACTGGTCATATCAGAGCCAAATTCAATGATGCGGCTGTGATGGACGACCCGATCAATGGCCGCAGCGGTGGTCAAGGGGTCTTTGAAAATCTGATCCCATTGTGAAAAGACGAGATTGGAGGTGATGACGACACTGCGACGTTCATAGCGTTCGGCCAAAAAAGTAAAAAGAACCTCCATTTCTTCCCGGCTTTGTTGGACGTAGCCGATGTCATCGAGGATGACCACCTGAAAACGATCGAGCCGTTTGAGTTCCCGTTCCAGGTCATAATCGCGTTTGGCCCGGAGCAGGCCGTCGACCAACTTGTAGGTGGGGGTAAACCAGACGGTGTAATCACGCTGGATCCATTCAAAAGCAAGGGCTGCGGCGAGATGGGTTTTCCCCGTGCCGGGTTGGCCGAAGATCAAAATGTTGTCGGCCTGATTGATAAAATCACCTTCGCTCAAGCTGGACAATTGACGGCGTAAGCGCAAGGGCAGCCGGGCCTGGTCAAAGCGAGCCAGAGTTTTGTCCGGCGGCAAGTGGGCCTCGCGCAGCAGGCGTTCAATGCGGCGCTGTTGGCGACCGCTGGCTTCCTGTTCCAGAAGGTAGGCCAGGAAGCTTTCCAGGGACCAGTCCTGCTGCCCGGCCAGGGTCAAGGCTTCGGGCACGGCCTCGGCGATGGTCGGTAGGCGCAGGGTTTTGCAGTGCTGGATAATCGTTTCAAGCGCTGACATGAGCCACCTCCCGCAGCAAGGCATCGTACTGGGCCAGGTTGACCAGGGACAAGGCCAACTGCGGCACCGGTAAACTGGGGGACTGAGTGGGCATGAGTTGCTCCACGTCGGTTTCATCCCAGGGCTGCTGACCTTCCAGCAGCAGACTGAGCGCCGCTTCGACCTCGCTTTCCAGGGTGCGGGCAGCCAGGCGCAACAGACGCAGATAAATCAGGTCGGCTTTACGGGGCGAGTGCCAGCGGTTCAACGCCTCCCAGGCCTGGCGAAACACCAGGGTCGGAAACAAGGCCTCCCGGTAACGGTAATCCCGAAAGCCGCCGGGCTTGCGCAACAAGCTGTCAATCAGGTGGCGGTAATTCAACTGCTGCCGGTTTTGGCCCACCAGGCGTTCCGCTTTTTCGACCAGATACTGCCGGAAATAGACCTCCACATGCCACTCGTACACCCGCACGCTGACCAGCCGGCCAATCAGGCTGGTCGGGACCGAGTAGACATTTTTCTGGACCCGGATCAGGCTGCCCCGGCTGACTTTGACCCGGTATTCCTGATACGCCCCCAGGGGTTCAGCCGTCAGCGGCTTCATCACCGCCACCTCTTCGTTCAGCCGTTCCTGTCGGCGTTCGTTCCGCCGGCTCATCACCTGGGCCAGAAACTGCTCGTACTCCGCCAGGGTGGCGAAGTCCCGGCTGCCGCGCAGCAGCAAATGCTGCCGCAGCGCCTGCTTGAGACCCCCGTTGCTGGCTTCAACGTCGCCGTTTTCTTCCGGTCGGCCAATATGGATCGTCCGGGCCGTCAGCCCGTAATGCTTCAGCAGGGCCAGGTAGGCCGGGTTGTAAGCCCGCTCCCCCTCGGCACCCCGGCTGACTTGATGGGTTACCGCCGAACTGTTATCCGTTTGGTGATACGCCGGCACGGCCCCCAGCTTGAATAAGCTCGCTTGCAAGGCCCGTTGGTAGGCCAGCAACGACTCCGATTGGGCCACCGCACCCCATTCCCAGTTGGAGTACGGCAGGACACAGTGGATCAGCACGTGCTTAAACGGTTCACCGGCCACAGTTACCCCTAACTCACTCAGCCAAACCCCGTCACTTTGGATCACTTCGCCCGCCCGGTGGTCTTGTTCCAGGACAGCTACCTGCTCCTGGTGCAGCGCTCGCCACTCCGACACCCGTCGTTGCAGCGTCCGCACCTGACCTTCCTGATATTTGTCCGGCTGTCGTTCGCACAGCCACTCGAATAGGGTTTTGGCCTCCAGTTCTGGGGCTGCTTGCAGCATCTGCTCCACCTCCGGCCAATCCTCCCCAAAAGGATCAGGGCGGGTTCGATAACTCCGGGGGCGCTTGAGTTCGCTGGGTAACTGGCTCAACCGTTCATACTTGGCTACGGTTTTTCGACTTTTAAGGTTCGCTTTCACGGCCGCTTGCTCTTGGCTGCGACCTTTGCTTCGTTCGCGCATCATTAGCCTCACTTGCGCATCGGTACACGTCATTTGTCTCTCTCTTCCCTTCAAAAAAGAGAGAGTCTACCTGACTGCTCCGCTGCTTGCTAGTGGGCATTTCTAATTGTCCGCACCGGTAATTATAGTTGTCGCTGGCCAGTGCTTCTTCATAATTGTTAAGATATTCTCCGATACACCATAGAGCGAAGGGTACAGTATCCTGAGTCGAGATATTGTTACCATTGCCAAGCTCAAGAACTGCTTGCGAGAGTATTGTGTCTGAGGGCAAATTTCTGGCACGCTGCACACCTTCACGTACTTTACCATCCGGCACATAGGGCAGAATGTAATCAAGAAAATTCTGTCGGCTCAATGCAACCTCACGAAAGTGCCAGGCTACTGTGGCGGCGACCGCTACAGCGATGGCTCCGGCCAAACTTTCCTGGTGGGCATGGGTCACCTCGGTTACACGGCATGCTTGTTCAATAATGGTACCCATTGTCTCGCGGGCGCTGTAATCATCGGCGAAATACGCCCCTATTAGCCCAGCGCGGACTGCACCACCATTACCGTAAGACCCAGACCCGCCCCATTGGTATGCGGCATCATGCCAATGAACACCCTTCTTTATCCGTGTAATCACACTCCGTGTCCCCAAACCATAACCGCGGGAACGGTCAAATTGTTCAGCCAAACTTGTAGCCAATTGGTCTTGGTTAATTTCGCCATACTGATGCAGTACAGCGAAAACTGAAAGAGCCATATTGGTGTCATCTGTGTAACGCCAAGGCGGTTTAGGCAGCTTACGTAATTCAGCCCCAGCTAATAGAGTAGGGGCAAATTCAAAGAAACTACCAAAAGCATCACCAACGGATAATCCCTCTAATGAACAGCGAGCCCGCGCTAAACGCTCATCACGATTTGATTGCAATTATCCCAGCCTCTTTCTACTAAAGATAATCTGGCAGGCTTATGAATTCTCGAAAATCAGATGGAAAAGGAATATCGGCCAACTTATATTGAAGATCAATCTTGGCAAAGAGATAGAAAATAAATTGCATTTTTAGCCTGGGTAGTTCTTCCCCTGGATAGGGGTTAGAACTAGGACTTGTTCCTGAATATCTAAAGCGAATTGTTAGTGAGGTGGTATCAATATTCAAATAAGCTAGTCCCTCAAAAAGATTCGCAGCAATCAAGCCAGTTGTCGTCTCCAAAAAAACTTGTAGCACCTGTACAATATCTATAGCTTCCAGAGGTTTCTCAAACCCCACTTGTACAAGAACATCAAAATAGTCCCCTGTCTCTGAATCAATAAACTCCAACTTGGACACAATTAACCTCCTTAAATCAAAATCAGAGAAAATCGTCCAATTATCTTTCCCCCTCTATTATTCTATAAAGTAATCTGGTATTGGAATCACAATCGGACCAATTAGAAAGCTTTGAGCAGTAATGTCAAACCCATAGTCTATACCCATCCGAACTTGAATGTTACCGGACGCTATGAGAGTATGAAAAGTCTCTAACGGGGTAGCATAGACAGCAATGGCTGATGTATCTCTTATTGGTTTTTGTGCGTTAGCATCGGAATGGGCATATACCGTAACATAATATACCTGGTCTGTTAACCAAAGTGGATCTCGTGGCTGCAAAGCTCTTTTTAAGGCTGTGCCACGATAGAGAATTTTAACTTCGTTATTATTCCCAGCACGTGCAGTAAGCTCAATTCCAGCTTTGGCTATACTCTCCCGTGTAACTTGAATACCAATAGCTCGCGTATTTGCTTCATCATATTGCGTTTTTAGCCAATCTATTAATTCTTCCGCAACATAAGCACAGCCCACAACTAAAACAGCTATTGCTGCTTTTCCCAATGCATCTTGAGGAGTGGAGGGCGGTGCTGTCGCTATTGTACCTAATACAGGAGGTAGAGGACCAGTTCGACAACGTCCGGTTTGCGGATCTATTCCGTAAAGTAGGCAATTTAGAAGATTAGGGGGGGTGACTGTTTGACCACTTGGATCACTATAATTAACCGGATTCCCCTCGACATAACTCCACCCATTGAGCGACTGCGGCCTCTGATAATTCCCCAGCCAGGGGTCCTTGCTCAAAAATATCCCGCTGCTGGCATCATACCATCTCGCCCGCAAATGCAGCAGGTTAATGTACCCCCCATACCCTTCCCCGGTGTAACCGTAAGGCTCACTCCTATTATCAGCCGCATTTGTGGATGAAGCAAAATTGGCAGAAAAAAACCACCCAAATTTTTACGAACCTCTATTTTACCTCCCACGTACTGATTGATTGTTCAGACAAAGGATGATAAAATGATAGCATCCGCTTAATAGTTACACCCAATTCTGGTAATTGTGGTCGTTGATAAAAGATGACCACTATGGGTTACAATCCCTTGTTGGTTAAGGAGAACAAATGAGTGTCAAAGTGGAAAGTCTGGCTCCTACCAGTGGGCAACTCTCAATCAACATCCAATTGTCGGCTACGGTGAACGTGACTGCTTTCAGCGCTCGCCAGAAGGTAACCGGCTTTGTTGCTGATGAGATCAGTACCCAGATGCATGCCGCCGAACCCACCCTTATCGTTGGAGAAAGAATTTGTTGGCGTGTACCGGTTATTCTGTCAATGCCACCTAGCGGTGACCGGGGCGAAGTGGGAACTATTGATGTCGATGTGGAAACAGGCCAGTTGCAGATCACCCCTACCCTCGTCCAGGAGATAGAACGACGTGCCGAATATCTTGCTCTCCATTCCGCATAAACAACAACGACAGGAGGCTGATTGTTTGGCGGCGTGTGCCGCAATGGTTCTGGCTCATTTGGGGAAGAACCCTGATTACAATCGGCTCCTTAAACTGCTGAAGGTAAAACCTTTTGGCACTCCGGGACGCAATCTGAAAAATCTAGCCTCATTAGGCGTGGAGGTTATTTATCGAGAAGGCAGCCTCAATGAGATCAAAGATCACTTACTGAATGGAAGACCGTGTATTGCTCTGGTTCGGACGGCAGAGTTGGCTTATTGGACCTACAGCACAGACCACGCCGTGGTAGTAGTAGGGTTTGTGAAAAAACCATCTATCTAAACGACCCAGCTTTTGAAACCTCCCCCCAGGCTGTTTCGGTGACTGAGTTTGAATTAGCCTGGATGGAATTTGATTATCGCTATAGTGTCATTATGCCTCAAGCTTAATGGCTTGATCTATGGTTCATTACCTGAGTAAACAGAAAGCGTCTCCCGCCAGGACGCTTTCTTATTGAATAACGAGCCTATGATTTTTGACATTGATTGAATATGAGCTAGCGAGCCTTACGGTTACACGGGGGATGGTAA
>JAAUSP010000416.1 GCA_012032575.1 Anaerolineales bacterium
ACCGAACAGGTGGCGCTATCCGAAATTTATTTCCGGCTTTATCCTAACATGCCGGGCTACGGGGCAAGATGACCGTAGAGCAGGTAGTTGTTGATAGTGAACCCATCGAGCCGGAGATGGCAGCCAACAACTCGGCGGTGCGAATTCCGCTGTTTCAGCCCCTGGCCCCCGGCGCAGCCGCCGACATCACCCTGATTTATCAGGCTGATATCCCCAGAGAAACTGAGCAGGGCTACAACATCTTTTCGGCCAGCGATGGCACTCTGGCCCTGGCCGGTTTTTATCCGGCCATTGCTGTTTACGACGAAACCGGCTGGAATATCGAAATTCCGCCGCCCTACGGCGATGCAACCTATCTGGATACGTCGCTCTATCAGGTGGAACTGACTGTGCCGGAAAATATGGTGGTGGTCGCATCGGGCAGTTTGCTGGAAAGTACGTCCAACGGTAACGGAAGCAAGACGCTGTCACTGGTTTCCGGGCCGATGCGTGATTTTTATCTGGCGGCGCGGGCCGATTTTGCAAGCGTCAGCGAGACGGTGGACGGCATCACGGTCAACAGCTACTACCCGCCTGATCTGGCCGACGGCGGCAAACTGGCCCTGCGTTACGCCGCTGACTCGCTGCGGGTGTACAACCAGCGTTTTGGCCGCTACCCCTACGCCGAGTTTGATGTCGTCGCCACGCCGACCAGCGCCGGCGGGGTAGAGTATCCGGGTGTAGTGGTGGTAGCTCAGTTTATCTACGACCAGCGGGGCGGCTTTTTCCAGCACGCCACCGCCCATGAGGTGGCTCACCAGTGGTGGTACGGCATGGTTGGCAATGATCAGGTAGATCATCCCTGGCTGGATGAGTCGCTGACCAATTACAGCACGGTGGTTTATTGGGAAACCATTGAGGGTGCTGATAATGCCCAGGGAATAATTGAAACCCTCTTTTTTGGTCCTTACGAACAGGCCAGAGACCAAGGCCAGGATCGTCCGGTTACGGGTCCGGTGGCCGACTTTTCTGAGGGCGAATACGGCACGTTTGTCTATGGCAAAGGGCCGCTCTTTTTCACGCCCTGCGGCAGGAAGTGGGTGATGAAACCTATTTCAAGATTATGCAAACTTACTTTGCTGAGTACCGCTACAAAATCGCCCGGCCAGAAGATTTGTTTGCCGTTATTGAACAGGTTTCAGGCCGAAATGCTGAGCCGTTGATCGAGACGTGGCTGGAAAAGTGACTTTGCCGCCACCTTGTTCCCCAACCTGAGAAGGAGATTCTCAAATAGATCTTCCGTTACCCATTAATAATTGACAATTCATTATTCATAATTAATTAGTACCTTAAGCCACTGTTTCCGTTTGACGAGTTATGATATAATTAACCCGTTCAAGTTTTGTCAAAATTGGCGGCAACCGACCTCATCATCCAATTTCACCCTGCACCCTTCTGCAAGGAGCTACCATGAGCAACGTAACCTCATTGTCCAGCCTGAAACGAGTCAAAGAAGTTCAACCCAGAGATGAAGCAAAACCGGCCTCCCCTCCTGACAGTTTGATTATGCCTTTGGAACAGCCTATTCCACCCGGTACGCCGATGCAGCGTGGCTTTATCAGCGCCGGGCGGGCCGAACGGCTGCGCCTCCAACTGTGGCTGGCCGACAATTTACGCAAATCCATTGCGCCTGATGTACCGCTAGACATGCCGCTGCCCCGCACCCCTGAACGAGAGCAGAGTGTCCGCGAGCGCTACCAACAGGCGGTACAGCGAGCCAATATCAAAATTCCGGCTGAAGTAACCGAAGAGGAGTTTTACAACAATGTTCTGGATGAAATCTTTGGTTTCGGGCCGCTGGAACCCTTTGTCAGGTCCGACAGCATCAGCGAAATTATGGTGAACGGGCCTTACATTGTATTTATCGAATTGAAAGGCAAAGGGCTGGTTGAGTCAGGTCACAAGTTTTTGGATGACGATCATGTGGAACGGGTGATCAAGCGGATTGTCAAGCCCCTGGGCCGGATGGCCGATGCCGATCACCCCCTGGTTGACGCCCGCCTGCCCGATGGCTCGCGGGTCAACGCCGTTATGCGGCCCTGCGCCATTGATGGTCCCAATATCACGATCCGCAAATTCTCCCGTGATAAGCTGACCATGGATAACTTGATCGGTTTTGGCTCAATGTCGCCGCAAATGGCCGAATTTCTGCGGGCCTGCGTCATTTCCCGGCTCAACATCATCATCTCCGGCGGCACCGGCTCCGGTAAAACTACCCTCATCAACTGCCTGTCCGGTTTTATCCCCGAAGGGGAGCGCACTGTCACCATCGAAGATGCCGCCGAACTGCAATTTAAACAGCGCAATGTGATTCGGCTGGAAACCAAAAAACCCACTCCCGACAGCCCTTCTGTTGTAACTATTCGGGATTGTGTGGTCAATGCACTGCGGATGCGCCCGGAACGGATTGTAGTGGGCGAGTGCCGCAGCGGTGAAACGCTGGATATGCTGCAAGCGATGAATACCGGCCACGACGGCAGTATGACAACCGTACACTCCAACAGCCCCCGCGATTGCATTTCTCGCCTGGAAACGCTGGTGTTGATGGCCGGGGTTGATCTGCCTATTCAGGTGGTCCGCACCCAGATTGCCAAAGCCATCAATCTGATTGTCCAGATCAGCCGGCTGCGCGATGGCTCGCGCAAAATCACCTACATCACCGAAGTACAGGGTATCGAAGGGGACACCCCGGTTTTGACGGATATATTCAGATTTATAGAAAAAGGCGAAGAAGAGGGGAAAGTGATGGGCCAACACGAGCCGGCTGGCTTACGACCCAAATGCGAACCCATCTTAAAAAATCATGGTTTTAATTTACCGCCGACCATGTTTATGAAATCCGACAGCTTTAAGTAAAACTGGTTTTTCTGGCTGTTGTTTGTTGACAAATTTTTGTTTGAGGCACAACTATGCAGTTTGATACGCCTCGAGTTCGGTCACGGCTCGATCTTTTATATTTAGTCACCCGCGAGTTTGGTTCTCGGCTGGAGATTGACCAGGTGTTGCAGCGGGTACTGTCGGCTACGGTCGCCTCTGTTTCGGCTTATAATGCCAGCCTCTTCCTGCTTGATCAGACCGGCAAAGTTGAAAACTTGTTTTTTATTCAGGATAACTTTGAAGTTCAACAGCGCAAACGGCCCCATTTGGAAGCTATCCTGGATAAAGGTTTAGTAAGCTGGGTTATCAAGCAGCGCGAAGATGTACTGATTGGTGATACCTACACGGATAAACGCTGGTACAAGAGTGACGATCCTGATATTATTCGCACCCGCAGCGTGATTGCTGTACCGATTCAACTGCCCGAACAATTTATCGGGGTGCTTATGGTGACGGCCACACAAATTGACTATTTTGACGAAAGCGATCTGGCTATGCTGCGCATCATTGCCGATCAGGCTGCTTTTGCCATTATCAATGCCCGCCTCTTTAAAGCCGAACAGCGCCGCCATCGCCTGGCCGATACGCTGGCCTCGGTGGCCCGAACCATCAACTCCACCCTCGATTTGAAAGAAGTGCTTTATCTGATTCTGGAGCAGTTGGCCCTGGTTATTGATTATAACAGCAGCGCCATCCTGCTGCTCGAAGATAATGTCCTGTCGGTGCGGGCGGCGCGCGGCTTTGAGGATATGAAAGACGCGCTCAAAGTGACCTTGCCGCTGGAGAAGGATCAACCAAATTACCAAGCGGTGATGCAAAAAAGACCTATCCTGGTCAATGATGTTGATCTGGAGCCGGGCTGGAAAAAACCGCGTCCTCCGAAAGAGTCCACAGTTGGATTGGCGCGCCCTTGATTGCCCAGGATGAAGTGATTGGCATGCTCACGGTTGACAGCTACGAAATCAATAAATATACCGAACAGAATGTGTTGGAAGTCGCCGCTTTTGCCGATCAGGCGGCGACAGCCGTAGCCAATGCCCAGGCCGTCGCGCTTTTACGCAGTATGGAAGACAGCTATACCGACTTGTTTGAAGACAGCGCCGATATGATTGTCATTACCAACTATCAGGGCCTGATCCTGGATGCCAACCGTAAAACCTCTGAAATGCTGCGCCGCACTAAAGAGGCTATTGTTGGCAGCGACATCTCCTTTATTGATCGCCATCTCAAGGAATCTTTGAACCAGAATACCAATCGGCTGCGCTCATGGCGCGAAGTATCGCTGGAACTGGATATTTTCGACGCCTACCGGGATAAAGTTTCGCTGGAAATAAACGCCCGCCAGGTGCGGTACGGCGGCAAAGGTTGTGTGCAGTGGGTGGGCCGCGATATTTCGGCCCGCAAAGAAGCCGAGCGAATGCGTCAGGATTTGATCAATATGCTGGTCCACGATTTGCGCGGGCCGGTGGGCAATCTGATCAATATGATCGAACTGCTGCCCATGCTGATTACCTCTATTGAAGAAAACCCCCGCCTCAGTACATTTTAATCCTGGCCCGGCGAAGCGGCCAGGAAGTGCGGGATTTGGTTGACTCCATGCTGGATGTGGGCCGACTGGAAACCGGCGAAATCCATTTACAGCGCAGTCTGACTGATTTAGAGGAAATCATCCAGGCCGTTAAAGATCAGGTGACGCCGCGCGCCGAAACCAAAGGGATGGCACTCACCTTTGACCCCCTGCCTGAAGATATCCCCGAAGTATGGATTGACCGGGGCATGATCCGGCGGGTGCTGATTAACCTGGTTGATAATGCTATCAAATATACCCCCTACGAAGGCCAGGTTTCCCTGACCACAATGGTAACCGG
Source organism: Anaerolineales bacterium (assembly GCA_012032575.1). Next base: position 4,785 of record JAAUSP010000416.1, read on the forward strand.
AGAGACCCTTCGCTTTGCGGTCAAAGACAACGGCCCTGGTATCAGCAAAACTGACCAGGCCCGTATTTTTAACAAGTTTTCGCGGGTGGACCACTCAGCCAACGCTCCATCGGGGGTGGGGTTGGGCCTGGCCTTTTGCAAGCTCGCCGCCGAAGCCCACAGTGGCTCCATCTCAGTTGAGAGCGAGGGTATCGCCGGTCAGGGCAGTACCTTTTATCTCACCCTGCCCCTGCTCTCTCCCCCTGAAGAAGAATGAGCCTGGATTTAATCGCTCAGTATTACGATTTGCTTTACGGCAGTCTGGATGAAGATTGGTCAATGTGGCAAACCTTGACCGAAGCGGCTGATGGCCCAATTTTAGAGGTCGGCTGCGGCACAGGCCGGCTGTTATTACCTCTGGCCCAAGCCGGGCACAAACTGACCGGCCTCGATTTATCAGCGGTGGCGCTGGAAGCAGCCCGCGCCAAGCTCAAAGCCGCCGGCCTGACCCGCCGGGTCAGCCTTCACCAGGCCGATATGCGGGATTTTAATCTGCCCCGCCAAGATTTCGCCCTGGCCTTTATCCCGCTCAACACCTTCATGCACTGCCAGTCTACCGAGGATCAATTATCAACCCTGACCGCTATCCATCGCCACCTGCGGCCCGGTGGCCAGCTTATCATTGACGTTTTCCACCCCGATCCCACCCTGCTGGCCGAAGCCGATGGACGGCTCTATTTTGAGGATGAGATGGTTGACGACCTGACCGGTCGCACGGTGCAGTGGTACTGGCGGCATCAGATTGATCTGGCCGGGCAAATGCGCCACTTGACTTACGTTCTGGATGAAATTGACTCGGAGGGACTGGTGCGGCGGGCGCAGCTTGCGATTTCACTGCGCTTTGTATATCGCTATGAAATGGAATTACTGCTCCACGCCGCCGGTTTTACTGTCGAAACCATTTACGGCAGCTATGACCTCGAACCCTTTCACAGCCACAGCCAAAAGATGATATTTGTAGCAAGGAGAGAAGAAGTAATCAGTAGTCAGACTCACTGACTACTGATTACTGACATCTGATTACTGACATCTGATTACTGACATCTGATTACATTTCTTCCCGGAAGGTCACATTATGCTTCTTCCGGGCTTTCAATACCGCCCGGCGCAGAATCTCGTGGACTTCGCTGGGGCTGGAAACATTGTTCAGCACCACTTCAGGATTGCTGCGGTCGTGGCTGCGAATGTGGATATCGCCGATGTTCATCATCCGCTCGCTCATCCCCTGGGTCATATCAATATCCTGAATCCGCACCAACTCAATATCCTCGCGGTCTTTACCCACAATACCCTCGGTGATCCGCACCCGTTCATTGGTAATTTTGTAATGAACACTGAGCGACAGATAGGGCCGACCTTCCCACAGCACTTTTCAACTTCATCATCGTCGTCGTCCACCGACGCCTTCGCTACAGCCGCCGGTTGGCCGCTGGTCTGGGTAAGCAAATCGTCCATCTCTTTCAACACCCCTTCGGTAATAGCCCCAACCAGGCGATCCAGGTCGGCTTGGGGCAAACCGGCGGTGCTTACCCCACTCTGGGCAATGGCCTGCCAGATACTTGCTTTTACTTTGGCCTGCAATTCAGGTAAAGACATGGTTAATCTCCTTTAGGTGACTTGTGAGGCGAGGAGGCGAGGACGCGAAGCGCTTCGCCTCACCTGTCCTCGCCTCCTCGCCTCATTATAAACGGTCTGTATGTTCTGACTCTATCCGAACACAGAAACCTTGTCAAGCCTGAAAGAACATCCTCAGCCTTAAATTTGTTATTGACATTTCAGAATTGTTAACTGATAATAGAATTCTGACCGCTTCGCATGTAGGTTATCGCAAGCCAACGCCAACAATGAAAAGGTAGCAGGGTAGCAAAGTCGCAGGGTCGCAGGGTTGCAGTGCCGAAGACTGCCTGCGGGTAAATGCTCCGTCTACCGTCTACGCCCTTCGGCGCACCCGAAGGGGTGCCGTCTACTTTTTTCAGGGAGTGAATTCACCATGAGCCAACAACCTGCCAATGAAAATACCATTGCTTTGCAAAACGCCTGGCAGCGGTACGCCGAGTTTGACCAGAGCGCCTGGCTGCCTCGAAAAGCCATCTGACCCTGCGCCGAA
>JAAUSP010000417.1 GCA_012032575.1 Anaerolineales bacterium
TTTCTTAAACAAGCTTGAGTTAAGGAATACAACAACGTATCAGGATGGGCAATATTTTCTGCTTGTTCACAATCATTTTCAGCAAGAGTATATTGCTGAAGCGTTTCATTATTTGGCACGAGTCTAATACCTATCCATTGTCGTGCTTGACTACGGTTTATATAGGCTAAAGCAAAATCAGGGTCAAGGGTCAATGTTTGGGAATATGCCTCAATGGCCTCGGCCAATTCGCCTGTATTCCAACCAATATTGGCATAAGCTATGCCTAAGTTGTGAGTCGCGGGCGCTGTCTTTGGTTCATTGGCTTGAAGAAAGGTGGTTTTTGCTTTTTCATATTGATAAGCAAATAAAAAGCTGTTCCCTTGCATCAGGTAGAGCTCGGCTTTCGTTTTTGGATCTGCCTCTAGAGTGGCAACCGTCCCAAAGGCTTTACCGGCATTCTCATAGTCTCGGCGCAGATACAAACTCATAGCATTGATGGTAAGGAACAATTTAGATTCCTTAACTCCCGTTGCGGTAGGAATCGACCCTGAAATGCTTAGGAACTCCGGCTCATAAACCTCAGGCGCACCTCTGGCCGATAGAATCTCAAAGTTACTGGTCACATTGGTTTGATCGCATTCCCCCCAGATGACCAAATCGGCCTTGTTCTGTTGGCCCTGAAGTCTGGCTTCTTCGCTATTAGCCAAATTCCCTGATAATTGTTTAATGGATAAGGGCGGATTTAATTCGGAATAGCGGGCTTCCAATTCCTGCGAAATCTGGGCGGTTGTGTCTGGACAGTTGGCGAAACTGGCAATGGCAATGGTGGTTGTTAACGGGGGGGCCATATCTGGCAGTTCCGGGATAGTTAACTCACCTTCAGCAGGGGTGGGAGTAGAGGGAGGCGAGGAATGACTGCTAATAAAAGTAATCACCATCCATACACTTACTCCCCCAAGAATTAAACCCGGCACGCCCCACTTTAGCATCTGTAATAAAATCTGCTTGGCTGTTCTAGTTTCTACAACAACCCTTTTTGGCGGCAACTGCTCCTTGGGGTAAGGCGGCTCTTGGGTGCGACTTAGGCCAGAAACAGACTCATCCGGGAAATGGGTTTGAGTTTTTTCATTGTTCGGAGCAATGGGCTGGGAAACTACCGGGTCTTCATTGCCAATGTTCTCTAATTCGGCTTGTAATTTCGCAATTTCTGCTTCTTGATTCTCTATTTCCAGCAGAATATGGGGAGGAGTAAATAACCCAAATGAAGCTTTTTGCTCGTTGAGCTTTTGCAGGTGACGATGGTGAGTTTCGATCAGCTTTCTTAGATCATCTTGGCGCGACATAAAGTTTGTGGGATAACACTACGATTTTCTAAATTGGTTCCATCAGGAGGGTAGAAAACTTTAACAGCCTACTATTTCATTATATCACTAACGCAGTTACTTTGCATTTTGCGCATGTTTCAGGCGAACTATCAAATTCATCTTTATTCAACTTGTTATTGGACAGGGTATTTCTTTACTCCTCTCTCCCCTCCAAATCTCCATCCACCTCCAAATAAATCTGCCGCAGCCGCTCCAGGGTTTCGGGGTCGGCTTCGGCCCCCATGCCGCAGCATAAGCTTACGTTGCCAAAAAGCACACGTTGTGCTAGATTTATCTTATGAAATACTTCGCCTGGGATAATGACAAGAACCAGCTATTGAAAGCAGAACGGAATATCTCTTTTGAAGAAGTAGTATTTCACATCGAAAAGAAACACCTTTTGGATGTTGTGGAGCATCCCAACCAGGAAAAGTATAAAGGCCAGAAAATCTTTATTGTTAACATTGACCAGTATGCCTATCTTGTCCCCTTTGTGGAAAATGAACAGGAAATATTTTTAAAAACGATTATCCCCAGTCGGAAAGCGACGAGGAAATATCTGCGAGGTCAGGATGACGACGAGTGAGCTAAAGTTAGATATGGAAGAAAAAGAGTTGCTGGCATCTTATGAGGCGGATGAATGGCAATCCGTCGGCAATTTGGAAAATAAGGCTCAAGCCTACAGCGAATATGCCGCTGCCACCTTCAAAAAAGATAAGCGAGTCAACATTAGAATATCCGGCAAGGATTTAGAGGCATTGCAAAAACGGGCTTTGGAGGAAGGGCTGCCGTATCAGACCTTAATCGCCAGTGTTTTGCATAAGTTCATTAGTGGGCGTTTAGTGGAACGAGGTTGAAAGCCAGATTTCATGCACAAAAGCGAATTATGGCAAACCCCTCAAAGCGACTTCGTTGCCCGCACCAGCCTCGGATCGGCGATGACCCTGCCGCCGCGCACGGTGGCCCCAATCACCAGACCGGCGCTGACCAGGACCATATTTTTGATGATATATTGGCCCTCCAGGGTTGGCGCATAGGGGATGGCGGTGAAAACTTCGCCGGGAAATAAAAAGACCGGCGTGATGGTGCCAATCATTTGCATAAACAGCAGCAGCAGCGTGGCCCGCATAAACAGCCCGGTGATTAACCCCAGCCCAATCAGACATTCCCAGCCGGCCAGCACAGGAATCGAGACGGCGGCGGGGACCAGGCCAAACGTCAGCAGGTCAATGGTTCGAGTCGCCAAATCCTGGGCCGGGCTGAGGCCGGGAAAAAATTTGAGCAGGCCAAACCAGAAAAATACCAGCCCCAGACTCACCCGCAGCAACATCACCCCATACCGGGCCATCCAAGCGGTAATGCGCCGGTCCATCCGGTCGAACCATTGGTAGAGTTTATGCATATTTGCCCTTTCTAATTTCTATAACCATGTATACTTTTTCACAAGATGGATGAAATTATTAAGGGTGACGGGGTGATTGTCAAATATAGTCACTTGACCGACCTGTCAGAGAATTTATACCAGTTATGGGAGAAAGGCCACCAAAAATGAAACAAGAAGCTACTTTGAACAAATCGCTGACTGATTGGGAGCGAATTGATGCCATGACCGATGAGGAGATTGATTTTTCCGACAGCCCGGAAATCACCCCGGAAATGTTTGCTAAAGCAGTGGTGCGGCGAGGGTTACAATCCAGGTCGAAAAAAGTACAACTGACCTTACGGGTAGATAGTGATGTAGTCAGTTGGTTTAAAGAACAAGGGCAAGGGTATCAGTCACGAATTAATGCCCTGTTACGCGCATACATGGAAGCCCACCAGCATAGATCCTAACCTGGACGAGCCACCTTCGGCCAAACAGGATTTTTCGCCACGAATTACACGAATTTTCACTAAATTTATTTGTGTTAATTCGTGCAATTCGTGGCAAAGTTCTTGCTCAATGGGCAAGGACGCAACTGCTAAGGCACTAAGCCAAGTGTGTTTTCTTACCCCTCTCGCCCCTCCAAATCTCCATCCACCTCCAAATAAATCTGCCGTAGCCGCTCCAGGGTTTCCGGGTCGGCTTCGGCCCACATGCCGCGCTGGGCCGCTTCGAGCAGCCGCTCGCTGATGCTTTGCAGCGCCCAGGGATTGCTCTGGCGGAAAAATTCCTGCATAGCCGGGTCGAGGGCATAGGTTTGGGCCGTTTGCTCGTACATCCAATCGTCAACCACCTGGGCGGTGGCGTCGTAGCCAAAGAGATAATCCACGGTGGCGGCCAGTTCCAGCGCGCCCTTGTAGCCGTGCCGCTGGATGCTGGCAATCCACTTGGGGTTGACCACCCGGCTGCGGAAAACCCGGTGGGCTTCGTGCTGCAATGTGCGGACCTCGGCTCGCTCCGGGTTGCTGTTGTCGCCAAAATAGCTCTTGGGATTGCGCCCGTTCAGCGCCCGGATGCTGGCGATCATGCCGCCGTGATATTGCAGGTAATCGTCGCTGTCAAAAATATCGTGCTCGCGGTTGTCCTGATTTTTGACCGCCACCTGCACCCCGCTCAAAATCGTTTTGAACTCCCCGCGGGCGTCGTCGCCGTAAACCTGCTGCCCATAGGCATAGCCGCCCCAGTTGACATAAGCCTGGGCCAGGTCGGCCTCATCCTGCCAGTTTTGCTGGTGGATCAGCGGCAAAATCCCGGCCCCATACGCGCCCGGCTTGCTGCCAAAAATCCGAAAAGCGGCCCTCCGTCCGGCCTCGGCGTCGGCGCGACCGGCGGCAATTTGCTTCGCCAAATCGTGCAGATAATGCTTGCGGACAAAATTCTGCTCGGTCGGCTCGTCGAGAGCGGCCACCAGTTGGACCGCTTTATCCATCAGCTCGATCAACTGCGGAAAGGCATCCCGGAAAAAGCCGCTGATGCGCATAAGCACGTCAATCCGGGGCCGGCCCAATTCGGCCAGCGGGATGACCGCCACATCCATCACCCGGCGGCTCTCGACCTGCCACACCGGGCGGACTCCCAGCAGGGCCAGACATTGAGCGATGTCGTCACCGTGGGTGCGCATGGCGCTGGTCCCCCAGATGCTCAGGCCGACGCTCTCAGGATAAGCCTGCTCCTCGGCCTGGTAGCGGGCAATCAGCTCATCGGCCAGTTGCCCGCCGACCCGCCAGGCGGCCTGGCTGGGGATCGCCTGCGGGTCAACCGCGTAAAAGTTGCGCCCGGTCGGCAAAATATGGGCCATCCCCCGCGTCGGCGCACCGGCAGGACCCGCCGGCACATACCCTCCATCGAGCGCGTGGAGCAGGTTGTCAATCTCATCGCCGTTCCGCCGGATGAGGGGGACGAGGGTGAGGGAGATGAAGGAGAGGATATTTACGATTTTGATGCGTGATGCGTGATGCGTGATGCGTGATACGTGAGGGGGGTGAGGGTCGCCGAGAACAGAGTCAATGGCTGCATCAATTTTAGAAGGATCAAAATTGGCGGCTTCAAGCTGTTGTAAGAGACGTAGAGTTAAATCATCAATTACCTCAATGACATCCGCATGAGTGACACAGACCCGCGCTGAATCTCCAATCTCGAATCTCCAATCTCCAATCTCTAATCTCTTTCCCCGATTCGCCAGCAGCTCATCCAGATCAAACCCCAACCATGCCGCGATTTCGGCCCGCAGGCTGGGAATATCGCCGTTGGGGATGCGGGTCAGGGCGCGCAGCAAACTGCACAACTGGTCGCCCTCGGGGATGTGGCCCAGGATGTGCAGGCCATCGCGGATTTGCAGGCTGCCGAGTTCGCACAGGTAGCCGTCCATGTCCTCCAGCAAATGCGAAAAGTCAACCGCATTCATTTCGGCCAGGGTCAGCGGCGTACCATCGTCGGTGTAGGAGCCGTCCCACTCGTGGGCGTGGTCGCCGTGGTCAACAAAACGCATCATCTCGGCGATGTCCCGATCCAGGTTGGCCTTTTGCATCAACTGCCAGATTTGCTGCTGGATCAGCGGCAGCTTGGCCGGGTCCATCTGCTCGACCTGGTAATATTCGTCCACCAGTTGGGTCAGCATAGCCAGTTCGCCGTAGACTTCGGCGCTGGTCATGGGTGGGATCATGTGGTCCACCACGGCGGCGTGAGCGCGGCGTTTGGCCTGCGCCCCCTCGCCGGGGTTGTTGATGATAAAGGATAGATCAGCGGCAAATCGGCCAGAAAAGCGTCGGGGTAACAATCCAGGCTCAAGCCGACGCCCTTGCCGGGCAGCCACTCCAGCGTGCCGTGTTTGCCCATGTGGACAACCGCATCCGCGCCCCAGCCGCCCTCGGCTTGCGGCGTCGCCAGCCATTTGTACAGGGCGTAATAGTTGTGCGTCGGCGGCAGTTCGGGCGTGTGGTAGATGGCATCGGGGTCCATATTGTACCCACGCGGCGGCTGCAACGCGACAAAAACATTGCCCAAATCCAACCCGGCCAGAGCAATGAAAGGATGAACGCTGCGCGTGAAGGATGAAGGCGGAAAGTTCTTCACTTCATCCTTCATCCTTCCGCCTTCCGCCTTTGGATAATGGACGTAGGCTTCACCCGGCGGGGCCTGCCACTGCTGCTGCATGCGGGTTTGCTGGGAGCCGGTCAGTTGGTCAAACCAGCGGGCGTATGTGGGCACAGGCACTCGACCGGCGGCGCGGGCCAGTTGGCTTTCGGTCAGGCGCTCAACATCGTAGGAGCAGCGAATCAATCAGCTCGTGCAGCAGGGCGTCGCCGCTTTCCGGCACATTTTCGATGCGATAGCCGTCCGCCTGCATCCGCTCGAACAGGCGCATCAGCGAAGCTGGTGTATCCAGCCCCACCGCATTGCCGATACGGTCCGCTTTGCCGGGGGAGTTGGTCAGCATAAAGACAATCCGCTTGTCGGCATTGGGCTTGCGCCGGAGCGCCGCAAACCGCAGCGCCAGCTTGACCACGGCTTCAACCCGGTCGGGGATGGGGACGTAACGTGAAACGTTGAATGTTGAATGTTGAACGTTATCACAGGTTGAATCGGAACAGTTCGCCCCATTCTTCGCGTCTCCTTTGAAGCTGATCGGCACAGTGATGATCCGCCCATCGAACTCCGGCAGGGCGACGTTCATCGCCACGTCGAGGGGACGCAGGCCGCGCTGGCTCAAGCGCCACTCCTCTTCGCTCATACTGCTGCTGATGGCTTGCAGCACCGGCACCCCCAACGACTCCAGCGCCGCCACATTCCAGCCGGCGTTGGTCGGCCCATCCGGGTTGACACCGCCCATGGCGAAAGAGATGGTTGAAATCACCGCGTCCACCAGGAGTTGGCCGTTGTCGTCGTAGAAATAGCGGAAAGCAGCAGGGGAGCTGAGGGGCAGGGGGCAGGGGAGAAATTCTTTTTCGCGTCTTCGCCTCCCACCTCTTCGCCTCTCTCTTTCAACGAATTGGTAAAAACCGCCCGCGCCCGCCCGCCCCCGGCTTCGATGGCTTCGATCAAAGCGTCAATAAAATCGGTATTGCCGCTGAGCCAATGGCTGCGGTAAAAGAGAATACCAATGGTGGGGGGAGAAGAGAGAGGATCGAGGATCGAAGATCGAGGATGGTGAGGTTG
>JAAUSP010000015.1 GCA_012032575.1 Anaerolineales bacterium
GGCGTTACGCCGAAGAACGGCTGATGCGTTGCAAGCGGCCCATCTCGTCACCGTGCCGGAGTGGGACCTCAAAGGGTTGCTGGGCCGCCTGCAATACGAAGACGCCCTGCACGCCGACCAGCTTCGCAGCCGCCTGCCGGAACTGCGGATTTCCAAAAAGAAAGCCTATGAAGCGCCGGAGACGCCCTTAAAAGTCGTTTTTGACGAGGCTACGCACGCCGCCAACACGGTCGAACTGCTGGCCGGCCTGGTGCTGGTGTTCAAGCTGGCCCTGCTGCAAGCCTACCGGGATTACCTGGCCGCCACCAACCACCTGGCCGATTACCCAACGGTGCGCCTGCTGAAAATCATCATCGCTGAAGAGATGGAGACGCTGCCGCTGCTGGAAGCAGCCTATCGGGATGTTGTCAATACGCCGGAAAAGGAAGCCGACGCTCAGCGTTGGGCCAACACCCTGCGCGACCTGCTGGTCGCTGCCGGAGGCATTGACGGAACCGGCGCGGTTGACCCGGCCAACCTTCAGTCCGTGCGGGCCGTTACCCCCTACGTCATGCCCCGCCGGATGAGCCGGGACAACACCTTTCCCCAGATTTGGGATTTTGTGCATGTCGAAAACGAGCGTACCGCCGAGCGTTTTGCCCAGATGGTCGCCACCCGCCTCAGCGAAATCACCGCCGCCGAGGGTCTGGCCTTTGTCCTGTGCGAAGTCGAAGGGCAGCCCTGGCCTTTTTACGTGGACATCTCGCGCCATTTGTGGGACGAGGTGCGTCACACCTTTTTCGGCGAAGCCGCCACCGAGCAGATTTTTGGCGACCGCGCCGCCATGCCCATCCGCAACTTTGACCTGACCTACGTTTTTCAGATGACCCCCCTGGAGCAGTACGCCGCTCTGGGCCTGGGCATCGAAGCGGCCATGATGAAATATCCGCCCGGCAAACGGGAAGAGTACGAATTTTGCCGCGATGTGGCCCAACACCCGCTGATGAGCACCTTTCAGGATTTCGACTGGGCCGACGAGGTGCTGCACGTCAACATTGCCCGCCGCCAGTTGAAAGACTGGTTTCGCGGCAGCCAGCAAGAATTGCTAAATCTGGCCCAACAGGGGGTAGACCTGCGCTCGCGTATCCGCAAAATGCAGCCGGCCTCACCCCTGCCTGACTTAAGCCATGCCTTGTCAGAGGAAAAAAACGGTCCACAGATACACCCAGATGGACACAGATAACGAAGAGGGAGGATGGAAGAAGATAGAAGGTAACTACTCAGCCATGTCATTTCGACCGAAGGGAGAAATCTCCGAGGCCGATACAGCGCGGGGATTTCTCGGCCTACGGCCTCGAAACCTGTCCTGAGCCTATCGAAGGATGACATGAGGGCTGAACAGTTACTCATTCCTGCTCTTACCCTGTTATTTCCCATCTGTGTTCATCTGTGTTCATCTGTGGACCTATAAAAGGTATTGCCATGAAAATTGACTCCATCGAAATCCATCACTACCGCTTGCCGCTCGACCCGCCCTTTCGGGCCTCGTGGGACCCCAACCCGCGCACCAGCCACACCAGCACTATCGTTCGGGTGCGGGCCGGCGACTACGAAGGCGTCGGCTCTGGCGATGCTATGCTCGGCTTTGGCGGGCACGAAAAACTCTTTTTGGGGTATGACCCGTTTGAGATTGAGCGCCACGTGCGTGTTCTGGATAATTTACAGTTTCATTATGGCCGGGCCTGGCGCTGGAGGTGGCTCTGTGGGATTTGATGGGCCAGATCAGCGGTCAGCCCCTCTGGAAATTGCTCGGCGGGCGCAGTCAGAAAGTCCGCGCTTACGCCTCCACCGGCGAGCGTCTGCCGGCCCCCGAACGGGCCGAGTCGGCCAGGCGTCTGCGGGAGCAGGGCTTTCCAGCCCTCAAACTGCGCTTCCATGCCGCCGACCCACGTGAGGACCTGGCGATTGTCCGGGCCGTCCGTGAGGCGGTGGGGCCGGAGATGGCGATTTTGGTGGACGCTAACCAGGGCTGGCAGATGCCCTGGGACGCCTCCGCGCCCTGGGATTTCAAAACGGCGTTGTGGATGGCCGACGCTCTGGCCGAGTTGGATGTCTACTGGCTGGAAGAACCGCTGCCGCGCCACGATTATCGTGGTCTGGCCGAACTGCGGCGTAGAGCCAAAGTCCGCATTGCCGGGGGCGAGGGCAACCGCGAGTGGGCCGAACTGCGCGAATATCTGCATCACGGCTCGCTCGACGTGTACCAGGCCGACGTGGTCTGGAGCACCGGCATTTTGCGCGCCCGCCAGTTGGCGGCAGAGGTGCAGGCGGCGGGAGCCATCTACTCGCCGCACACCTGGGGCGACGGGCTGGTGCTGCTGGCCAATCTGCACGTTTCGGCGGCAGTGTCGCAAGCGCCCTTCATCGAGTTTCCTTTCGATCCGCCCACCTGGACGCCGGAACGCCGCGATTTTATTTTACCCGGTCTGACCCTGCCCGACGCCGACGCCTACATCACCCTGCCCGACGCGCCCGGCCTGGGGGTTAAAATTGATTGGGCCGCGCTGGAACCACTGCGGATTCATACCGGAACGATGCAGTTATAAACCAGGATAACCCTTGCAACCCCGTAAAATCATCTTTTTTTATTATTCTCATTGGGCGCCGTTGGGCCTGGTTTTACTTCTGCTGGGGTTCCAGTATGTGGCGCGACCTCTGTTGGCCCAGTTTCGGGCATCGGCTACGGCTACAGCCTCGGTGGCAGCCACGACTACCTGGAATGGGTTGCAGATTGAAGTTTTGCAGGTCAATCGGGCTGGTTGGCCGCTGCTGCAAGCGTTTAATCAATTCAATGATCCGCCTTTGCCCGGCCGGCAGATGATGCTGATTTACCTGAAACTGACCAATGTGGCCGGTCCACCGGGCGAGTATGTGCCCGTCACTGCCACCGATTTTCAGGTGATAGGCAGCCTTAACATTCCCTATTCAACCTATGCTGAAGAGTCTCACTGTGGGGTGGTGCCCGATGATCTGGAAGGTGTTCTGCCCCGGCAGGGTTGGATGAGTGGCAATATCTGCGTACAAGTACCGCAGGACGAACGGAAGTTCAAGCTGATTTATGAGCCGTCGGGCGGCGAATATCCGGCCCTTTATTTTGAACTGCCGGAGGAATAGCCAAATTCTTGAAACTATATTAGGGGAAAAATATGACCGTTGACGAATTTCTGGATAAATATTACGAGGGCGAGAACAACTTTGCAGGGATTGATCTGTCCGGCCAAAACCTGGAAGGGCTGCGCCTGACCGAGTTGAACTTCAGCGGGGCGAATTTTGCCGGGGCTAATCTGGAAGGCGCTTTTTTGGAAGGGGCTAATTTGACCAACGCCAACCTGAGCGGGGCTAATCTCCGGGGGGCTGAGCTGGACCGGACGAATCTGACCGGGGCCAACACAGCCGGGGCCAATTTTGATGGCGCTTTCTTTTCCAGCACGATTATGCCGGATGGGTCGGTTAAGTAAAACCATAAAACTTCTGCTTCTATACAATGGCTTTGTATCCCTCTGCCTCCTCTGGACGAGACAGGATTGACGCCGGTTGGAAATAAAGTATAATCCCGGCTACAAATGGGAACGAAATTGCACGATACGCAACAATTTTGACGCTGAAAGAAACAACAATGCCCTCATCCAAACGCTCCACCGATTCAGGCATCCAATCCGTGCAGCGAGCGGCGGCCATTTTGCGCAGTTTTACCGAAGCCGAAGCCGAGTTGGGCGTTACGGTCATCAGTGAACGGCTCGGCTTGCACAAAAGCACCGTCTCGCGCCTGCTGTCCACCCTGCTGCAAGAAGGGTTTGTGGAGCAAAACCATGAAACCGGCAAATATCGGCTGGGTCTGGGTCTGGTCAGTTTGGCCGGCTATGCCCTGGAACGCATTGATCTGCGTCGCGTGGCTCACCCCCACCTGGTCAGTCTGGCCGAATTGAGCCAGGAGAATATCAATATCACCATCCTCGACGGTAACGAATGTGTCAATATCGAGCGCGTCGCCAGCCCGCGCTTGATCCGCTATGTGGGTTTGATTGGCCGGCGCACCCCGCTGCACTGCACCTCGACCGGCAAAGTGCTGCTGGCCTATATGACCTCTGCCGAGCGCGACGCCGTTTTATCGCCAAAGTTGACTCGCTACACCGCCAAAACCATTGTTGACCGCCAGGTCCTCGAAGAAGCCCTGGGGCAAGTTCGAGCGCAGGGATATGCCCTGGCCCGGCAAGAATATGAAGAAGACCTGACCGCCATCGCCGCGCCGATCTGCAATCATCTGGGCCGGGTCATCGCCGCCGTCAGCATTTCCGGGCCAACCTACCGCCTTGAAGCCGATAAAATTGAAGCTTTTGCCGGCCCGCTGCGCGAAACTGCGCGGAAAATCTCGGCGCAATTGGGCCGCCCGGACAATAACGGTCACATTTAGATCATTATCAATTGACGCTTGACTGTTGACAATTGTCAATTTTCAACGGTCGCCGCCCCGCATTCCGGCGATTGGACTCCTCCCTCGGGTGACCGCTCGTGAAATGATTGATTGCCTCAATTTTACTGCAAAATAAGACATAAATAACAAATATGCGTATAATCACTCGTAAGCGGCTTAATGAGTTCGCCGGTAAACACCCGGAGACAACCAGTGCTCTGGAACATTGGTATCGGCTGATGAAGCAATGGGAGTTCGCATCAATTGCCGAGTTGCGGACTATTTTTCCTGATGCCGATCAAGTAGGCAAGGTGACTGTGTTCAATATCGGTGGCAATAAAGCAAGATTGATTGCCGCTATTCATTATAACGGGGGTCGGGTTTACATTCGAGCTATTTTGACCCATCCGGAGTATGATAAAGGCAAGTGGAAGGAGTGAGTATGTCTAACCAAACAGTTGAGCAAGTAAGGCAAGTATGGCCCTTAATGTCTACCTTCATTTTTGTACCTCACACCGAGGCAGAATATGAGCGGGTTGTGGCTCTGTTGGATGAATTGATTGATGAGGTTGGGGAAGATGAAGACCATCCGTTAGCTTCGCTGATGGAATTACTTGGCACACTTATTGAAAAGTATGAAGTGGACCATGTGCCTGAACTGATTATTACCTGATTCCTAAGTTTAAATTTTTGTGACAATGATTGATTTTGAACTTTATTTTCAACAGTTCTTTGCTCGCATAGCCACAGGTGAGATAGAAATCTATAATGAAATCAGTCTTCAACATGAAGTGGGCATTTATTTCCGCTCTCACTTAAGCTCTGATTTTAAAATTCAATTTGAACGTCCCGTCTCATTTTTTGGTTTACTGAGAACTAACTTCGTAAAGAAGGAGATTGATATAGCGGTTTTCACGCCAGATCATTCGACAAAGTATGCTATCGAATTAAAGTATCCTGGCAATGGTCAATACCCCGAACAGATGTTTAAGGCTTGTCAAGATATGCGCTTTCTTGAACAGTTGCATCAAGGCGGTTTCACTAGAGGCTTTTTCTTAATAGTAGCAGATGATCCGCTTTTTTATGACAGAGGCGAAAAACTTGGGATTTATAACTACTTTCGTAGAGCGACGCCTATACACGGAATCATCCCGAAACCTACCGGGAAAAGTGACGAGTTTGTTGAGTTGGAGGGATATTACTCCATCGTTTGGCAGGCTGTCGCCGCAAGCAAGAAATATGCCCTGGTAGCGATTCCTTGACTCTAAACTCAAAGATACTGCTCACAGATTTTCTTCCTCCTCGACTGAGTCGTCCGTCGCTTTGCCCCGGATTTCATTAAGATAGTTGTGGATGGTGAAGCGGGTCACACCCAGATAGCCGGCAATGGCCGGAATGGCCTTGCGCAGCTCAAACGCGCCGGCGTCATCGAGAATTTGGACCACCCGCAGCCGGTCAATTTTATCCATCTGAGCGGTCGGCTTGCCGATAAAATCCACAGCCCGCTGGCACATTGTTTCCAGCATTTGGGGCGCGTCGTCAATAAAAGCATCCTGAAAATCGTAAACTTCGTCGGGGGCGGCCAGGGTTTCCAGGGCGCGGCGAAACGCCACAAACGGGCTGGCGTCAAAATTGATCTCCATGCAGACCAGCGGTTGCCCCTGTTCATCGTTGACAAAAATCAGCGAGGAACGGACCATTTTGCCGCTGCGGGTGCGGGTGGAGTAATTGTAATTATCCTCGGTGCGCCCGCCCCGGACCAGCGATAACCCCCGCGCGGTCATACAGCCGCCCAGATTCCGTTCAGTCACCGTTCCCTTGAGCCAAACAATGGACTGCTCCATATCGGCCAGATCGTGAACCACCACTTCACACTGAGGCCCAATGGTCCGATAGACCGCCTCGCCGACTTGAATAAACCGATTAATTATGCGCGATTTTTGAGCTTCATTCATACCACTTTACTCCAGATCAGTAATTCAACAAAACGTTAAAAAATATAAAGAAGTTCTACTGATTGTTGACGCAATAAACAAAATGTGTTATCTTTTAGTTGAAAGCGGACCTTACGATTATACCACCCCTCGCGCTTTTGCCACACGTATAAAACAAACAGTAATCAATGTGTCGTCGGCGGTCTATTTACGATGGCGTGTTCACGAGTCTGGGCACGCCACTAACTATGAAAATATTTTGCCGGCGCTGACCGGAGACCGTTGACCGGCTGTTTTCTATCCTTCGCCGGTCTACCGTCCCCGGTCCCCGGTCTATTTACAAAGGAGTGTTCACGAACCTGTGGCACGTCACCGAGGATGAAAAGGTAGCAGGGTCGCATGATCGTTCCCTGTCTACCGTCTACCGTCTACCGTCTACTATTTTCTTAGGAGGCAGCAATGAGCAAAGTACCAGAATCAATTAAATATGTGGTCATCGGGGCCGGAATTCACGGGTTGAGTTCGGCCTGGCACCTGGCGATGGAACTGGAGGTGCGCCAGCGGGGCAGCGGCAAGGACATCGTGGTGCTGGAAAAGTCGTATGCCGGGGCCGGGGCATCGGGCATTGCCTGCGGCTGTGTACGTAATTTTTATATGACCGAGCCAATCCACGCCATTCTGCGCCACAGCGTAGACGTGTGGACCTACGACCCGGTGGCGTTTGGCTTCCAGCAGGTGGGCTATGTCTCAGCCGGAGAGGCGAACCAGATTGGTGACTACGAGCGGGTCCACCAGAGCCAGAATTCGGTCGGCTACCACTCAGATGTGTACGTGGGCGAGGAGGCACGCAAGTTCCTCAAAAAATCTGGCCCGATTTCAAAACCGAGGGGATTGACGTGGCTCTGCACGAGCGGGTGAGCGGTTACGCCGGAACGCGCCAGGTGATCAAGGGCCTGGCCCAGAAATGTGCCGATCACGGCGTGCAAATTGTGAGCGGCATCGAGGTGACGGGTTACGATGTGCAAGGCGGCCAGGTCAAGGCCGTCCACACCAACGAAGGGACCATCAAGTGCGATCTGGTTATCTGGGGACTGGGGGCGTGGACACCCAAACACTGGGAAATGCTCGGCCAGCCGCTGACGCTTGACTGCTATTATCCCGATGGCAGCGTGGTCAAAAATAAAGATATGTGGACCTACTGGCGGCTGCTGGAGGGGGAAGTCTACTATGACCAACCCTACCTAACGGCGGATGGCTTAAATCCGCCGGTGCTGCACGTCGAAAAAATGAACACGCCGGTGGTGGACGAAACGGGCCGGGAGCTGTCGGACCATTTGTACATTTATTACAAAAACGGCAACGAGCGCATGGATCGCCCCGGTTTGCAGGGCGGGACCATCCCGATCAAGCTTGGCCCCAAAGCCGCCACCGATCCCTACGGCCACGCCAACGACGAATACCAGGCCGAGCCGGGATTTGCCGATTACATGTGCGCGGCTATGGCCCAAACGATGGGTCGCTTTGAGGGCATCCGGCCCCACTTCCGCGAGCGGCGCAACGGCGGCATCGGCGCGTTTACCCCGGACAATATCCCTATTTTCGATTGGGTTGCGCCCAATGTGTACATGATCGCCGACAGCAACCACGGCTTCAAAATGACCGGCGTGGGCAAGCTGCTGGCTAAGTACCTCATGGGCGACAACGTGCCCGAACTCAAGCCCTTTACCCTGGACCGCTTTGCCGAGGGCCGCACCTTCGGCAAGTCGAACAGCCACTCGCCCTGGGTGTAGCGGGAGCATTATCGCCCGTTTTGAGGTATCTTCTCAATAAGTAGGGGCGAACCCTTGCGGTCGCCCCCTGGGCAGGCGCGAGGCCGTGCCCCTACCCCGAATTATTGAGAAGATACGTTTTGAGCAATAAAACGGGGAGTGCAAAAGCTTTGCTTTTGCACTCCAATCAAGGAGCAGGCTGGGACATCGTGATAAATATTGTCTCAGCCTCTCTTCATAGTTATCGCCCGACTATCGCAGAGCCGTTGTGATTGGAAATAAATTCTCTAAACCGGCTTCGGATTATCTCTCATTGAGCTTAAATTTTCATCTGTAGAGGATTGCAGAAAAATGCCAACACTTACCGATTTCACTCGTCTGGACTGGTCGGACATTTTGCCTGACCGACCTTTTACCAACCCTGACCAAAATGCCGAAGATTTGCTTCATTTGCAATATATGGCCGGCAAACTGCGCCAGCTTTTGAGCCAGCCTGAGTTTATTCCGGTTCAACCTCGGCCTTATGTGTTGTTTTTGGAAGAAAGCGGCGGCCGCCGCCATCGGATTGCCATTACTCGACCGGAAGAATTGTTGGTTCTGACCGAACTGGTTGTGGTCGGCTTTTGTGGCACCAAATGGCCGGAGGCCGACCGCAGCCCGCTCGATGCCGCGGATGCGGAACTGCTCAACGAATTTATGCAGCATCCGCACCTGCTCAGCTACAGTTCCCTGGAAATAGAGGGCGGCAACTGGCGCAACCTGGTCTTGTTCAGTCACCCGCAGGGGATTGGCCATTGGGCCATCAGTATGAAACACGTCTATGCGGCTCAGGAACTATCGCCCGGCTATTACCGGCACATCCGGCTCCACAATGGACTGCTGCCCGGCGGCTTGCTGTCGGGCAGCGAAATTGTCCTGATCCGGACCAAGTATTATGATTATCAGGACCAGCCTCTCTGGTGGGCGGTGCGGGAGTTGCAGGCGTAAGGTAACTGCTTGACACGGTTTGAAAACGTGTTAAAATGGCCTGACTTCTCTAATAATTTGGGAACTTGGTTGCGTATTGTGCAACAATTATCGTAAGGAAAGCAACAGCCTATGTCAATCAAATTACTGAAACAGGGCTTGAACGGTCACAAACCCCTGGAGCCGATGTGGCGACAGCAGCCGCTTAAAGACAGCTACGATGTGGTCATCATCGGTGGGGGGGCGCACGGGTTGGCCTGCGCTTATTACCTGGCCAAGCACCACAATATCACCAATGTGGCGGTGCTGGAAAAAGCTTACCTGGGCAGCGGCGGCAGCGGTCGCAATACAGCCATTGTTCGCTCCAACTATCTCACCCCCGAAGGCATTCTCTTTTACGATGAGAGCGTCAAACTGTACGAGGACATGGCCGAGGAACTTGACTTTAATGTGATGTTCTCGCAGCGTGGCCACCTGACCCTGGCCCACACCGACGCCTCCCTGCGGACCATGCGCTGGCGGGCTGAGGTCAACCAGATTCAGGGGGTCAACAGCCGGGTGATTTACCCCGACGAAATCAAAAAACTGGTTCCGTATATGGACCTCAGCGACCACCCGCGTTACCCGGTCATGGGGGCGCTTTACCACCCGCCGGGGGGGATTATCCGGCACGATGCGGTGGTCTGGGGTTATGCCCGTGACGCCGACAAACGGGGCGTTCATCTGCACCAAAAAACCGAAGTGACCGGCATCGAGGTGGAACACAACCGGGTCGTCGGAGTCAGAACCAATCGCGGCACGATAAAAACCGGCACGGTCCTCAATGCGACCGCCGGGTGGGCCACTTTAATTGCCGATATGGTCGGCGTCAAGCTGCCGATTGAGACCCGCCCGCTGCAAGCCTGTGTCACCGAGCCGCTCAAACCTTTCCTTGATGTCGTAATTGTATCGGGTACGCTCCATTTTTATTTAAGCCAGAGCGACCGGGGCGAGCTGGTGATGGGGGCGGAGGTTGACCCCTTTACCTCTTATTCACAGGACTCGACTTTGAATTTTGTCGAAGGGCTGGCGGCGCACGTGCTGGAGTTGTTCCCCTCGCTGGCCAAGGTGCGTCTGATGCGTCAATGGGCCGGCCTGTGTGACATGACCCCCGACTACAGCCCCATCATGGGCTTCACCCCGGTGGAAGGGTTTCTGGTGGATGTCGGCTGGGGGACTTACGGTTTCAAAGCCTCGCCGGTTTCCGGCAAACGCATGGCCGAGTTGATTGCCACCAATCGCACCCCCGACTTGATCGCGCCCTTCAACTATGACCGTTTTGTTCAGGGCAAGCTGGTCGGCGAAAAAGGGGCGGCGTCGGTAGGACACTGATTAATTGTGAATGGTGAATTGTCAATTGTGAATGGTTAACTGAAGGATGGGACCAAGTAGCAGGGGCGTGAGGGGTAATAAATCCCCCGTCTACCGTCTACTGTCTACCGTCTACTATTTCAGGAGTTTGAAATGATTCTACTAACCTGTCCCAACTGCGGCGAACGAAATGTGGCCGAGTTTCGGTTTGGGGGGGAATACAAAAGCCGGCCCCAAAACCCCGAAGACGGCGCTGCTGACGTGGCCTGGGCGGAATATCTGCATTTCAAGGCGAACAAGCTGGGTATCCAGAAAGAGTGGTGGTATCACCGGGCCGGCTGCGGGACGTGGTTTCTGGCTGAACGGCACACCAAAACCCACGTGGTGGAGAAAACGTATCTGTGGGAACCAAATTAATTGTGAATTGTGAATTGTCAATTGTGAATGTTCGTCTTCTCTGTAACTACTCAGCCATGTCATTTCGAGCGACGTTAGAAGCGAGAAATCTTTTAATCCGTAGTTTGCAGAGACAACGGTCTCAAAGATTTCTCGGCTTTCAGCCTCGAAATGACATGAGGGCTGAGTAGTTACAATTAGCAGGAGTCTGCCTCATGAGTGTAAAAACGAACCCTGAAGGATCAGCGGCTTTAACGCAAAAAGCGGCGAACCGGCTGCCTGGTCATCCGTCGCAGCGGATCAACCGGGCTGAATTGGTTGAATTTGAATTTAACGGCAAGAAATACCCGGCTTTTTCCGGTGACACCATCGCCAGCGCTTTGTGGGCGGCGGGGGTCAGGGTGTTGGGCCGTTCGTTCAAGTATCACCGGCCGCGCGGGCCGTTTGCTTTCACCTCTGCCGACACCAATGCCCTGGTGCGGGTAGACGACGAGCCGAATGCGCGGGCCAGCGCCACGCTGGTCAAACCGGGCATGGTGGTCAAACCGCAGAATACCTGGCCTTCGCTTGATGCCGATATTATGTCGCTGACCGGGTTGGGGTCGCGCTTTATGCCGGTTGGTTTTTATTATAAAACCTTCATCCGGCCCAAGGCGTTGTGGCCCACCTATGAAAAGGTGCTGCGTAATGCCGCCGGCCTGGGTGAAGTCAATACGGATGTGCCGGACACCTATTACGACAAAAAGTATGAATTTGCCGAGGTGCTGGTCATCGGCGGGGGGCCGGCGGGGTTGAGCGCGGCCCTGAGCGCGGCCAAAGCCGGGGCGCGAACTCTGCTGCTGGAAGAAAACCCCTTCCTGGGGGGCCACCTCGCCTACGAACGGCAAACCGTCGAAACCGAGTCCGGCCCGGTAGTGGCCTACGAACTGGCCGAACAGTTGGCCCAGCAGGCCGCCGGGCAGCCCAATCTTCAGATTGAATTAAACACCATGGCTTTCGGTATTTACGATCACAACTGGGTCGGCGCAGTCAAGGACGAAACCCGGCTGCTCAAAATTCGGGCCAAAACGATTGTGGTCGCCAACGGTGCGTTGGAGCGCCCGCTTATTTTCGATAACAGTGACTTGCCGGGCGTGCTGCTCGGTTCGGCGGCGCAGCGCTTGATCCATTTGTATGGCGTTCAGCCGGGCAAGCGAGCGGTGGTGCTGTCGGGCAACGACGATGGTTTGCAGGTGGCCCTCGATCTGCTGGGGGCGGGGGTCAAACTGGCGGCGGTGGCAGAACTGCGGGGCGAGGTCAACAGCCCGCAGGCGATCAAATTACAGCAGGCCGGGATTGAAATCAAAACCAATTATGTGGTGGTGGGAGCCAAAGGCAGCAAAGAAGTGAGCGGAGCGATGCTGGTCCCACTGGACGGCAATGGTCAGCCCCAAACGGCGGGCGCGGAATATGTATCGTGCGACCTGCTGGTGACATCGGTGGGCTGGACGGCGGCGCTGGGGCTGTTGAGTCAGGCCAAAGCCAAAACGGCTTATGATGAGGCCCGCGCCGAACTGCTGCCGACTCAATTGCCGGCCAAAATTCACGTCGCCGGGCGGGTCAACGGGACGCACTCGGTTCTGGCCGAACTGCTCGAAGGGCAGGTGGCCGGATTGAACGCGGCGGCAGAGGCCGGTTTCGGCGGCGGCGCGGCGGCAAAATTGAGCAAACAGGTGGCCGGATTGAAAGTAGCCGAACCGGTGCGTAACTCCGCCTGGGTTTATGTGCCCGGCGGCAAAAAGAGCTTTATCAGCTTCGACGAGGATGTGAGCGTCAAAGATTTAAAGGACGCCGTGGCCGAAGGCTATAACAGCATGGAACTGCTCAAGCGCTACAGCACCTTGAGCATGGGGCCAAGCCAGGGCAAGTACGAAAACGCCAACACCATGGCTCTCTGCGCCGAGGCTAATGACCTGCCCGTTGGCGAGGCCGGCCTGACCACCAGTCGCCCGCCCTTTAGCTCGGTGCCGCTGGGTACGTTGGCGGGTCGGGTGATGGAGCCGGTCAAGTATACGCCGATGCATAGCTGGCACGTGGCGCGGGGAGCCAGGCTGATGAACGCCGGCTTGTGGAAGCGCCTGATAATTATGGCGACCCGACGGCGGAAGTGCTGGGGACGCGCAACGGCCTGGGCCTGATTGATGTCGGCACGCTGGGCAAGCTGCTCATCCGGGGCAAAGATATTCCGGCGCTGCTGGAGCGGCTGTACACCAACAAATGGAGCGGTCTGGCCGTGGGACGCGCCCGCTACGGGTTGATGATTAATGAAGAAGGTATTGTGGCCGATGACGGCGTGGCTGCCCGGTTGAGCGACGACGCCTGGTATGTCACCGTGACCACCGGCGGGGCCGAAGCGGTGTACGAGGGCATCGAGTGGAATTTGCAATCGGGCTGGAACTACGAAGTTCACGTTTCCAACCTGACCGATACCTATACCGCCATGAACCTGACCGGTCCCCACGCCCGCGCGGCGCTTCAACCGCTGACCGAGATTGACCTGAGCAACGAAGCCTTCCCCTACATGGGCGTCCGGCAGGGAACCGTGGCCGGGGTGCCGGTGATGCTGTTGCGGATTGGCTTCACCGGCGAGTTGGGCTACGAAATTCACGCCCCGGCGGGTCATGGCCTGTACCTGTGGGAAACGCTGCTGGCGGCGGGTCAGGCTTACAACATTACCCCCTTCGGCGTGGAAGCGCAGCGGATCATGCGCCTGGAAAAGGGCCATTTTATTGTCAGTCAGGACACTGACGGCCTGACCGACCCGTTCATGGCCGGTCTGGATTGGGCGGTCAAGCTAGACAAGCCCAATTTTGTGGGCAAGCCCAGCCTGGTCCGTATCCAGCAGCGTGGTGTGACCCACAAATTGGCGGGCTATGAAATGCTCGACCCGACTCTGGTGCCGGAAGAGGCCAACCAGATTGTTCAGCCCAACCCCCAGTGGCCCATCGGCCTGGAAATTATTGGCCGCGTCACCAGCTCTCGTTTCAGCCCGACGCTGAAAAAATCCATTGGCCTGTGCTGGCTGCCCGTCGAACGGAGCGCCCCCGGCTCTCAATTTACCGTGCGCATTCGCGGGGAACTGCATCAGGGCAAGGTTGTATCGCTGCCGTTTTATGACCCGGAAGGGGAGCGGTTGAAGAGTTAAGGAGATTGGAGATTGGAGATTAGAGATTGGAGATTGAAAAAATCCTGGTTGACTGACTAATTTGACCTT
The DNA here is from genome assembly GCA_012032575.1 of Anaerolineales bacterium. The sequence continues at coordinate 14,119 of JAAUSP010000015.1, forward strand.
GTGGTTCAAATTAACCGCCGAGAGCGCAAAGTCCGCCGAGAGAATTATAAAAAATCTCTGCGTTTTCGGCGTCCTCAGCGGTGAAATATTAAATCTGTCAGTCAATCGGTGAAAAAATCTCTAATCTCCAATCTCTAATCTCAAGGCTTGAAAATGCAGCCCTGGAAAACCCGCTCTCGCAAAACGGTACTCGATTACGGCAGGTTTTTGGTGGTGGAAGATCACACCATCGAACTGCCGGATGGCCGGGTGCTGGCCGATTGGCCCTGGCTGGTGACGCCTGAGTACGTCAATGTGGCGGCGGTGACGGTGGAAAATGAGTTTTTGTGTTTCCGCCAGACCAAGTATGCCGTGGGAGGTACTTCGCTGGCCCCGGTGGGCGGCTATCTCGACCGCGGGGAAGCGCCGCTGGCGGCGGCCCAGCGCGAACTGCGGGAGGAGACCGGCTACGAGTCGCCCGATTGGCTGAGTTTGGGCCGCTATGCCGTAGATGGGAATCGCGGAGCAGGCACCGCTCATCTTTTTTTGGCTCGCCGGGCCAGGCGTGTCGCCGAGATCGAGGCGGATGATTTGGAAGAGCAGCAGTTGCTTCACCTCAGCCGGATAGAAGTTGAGGCAGCGCTGGCGGCGGGGGAGTTTAAGGTGCTGGCCTGGGCCGCCGTGATGGCGCTGGCCTTGCAGCGTTTGAAGGATTGAATTTACCTGGAGTGCAAAAGCTTATGAGGAAGTCATGTCATTCCGACCGCAGGGAGGAATCTCCTTTACCGCTACCCAAATTTTATGGTGAGGGCGAGGATTTCTCGCTGGCGCTCGAAATGACATGTCAGGAACCGAAGGAGAACCTAACTGATGAGCACTTATGACCCCATCTTTCGCAGCCCGATTATCGTAGCATCTGCCCAAACGGCGCAGCCGGGGGAACTCAGTTTAGACGACTTGACCGGCGTGCCGGTGATTCATATTCAGGGAGAGGCGGGGGATTTACTTCAGGGGCATTTCGCTCAAATTCCGGCCAAACCCGGCGAGGTGGTTGAAGTGGACGGGGGCTTGCTGGCTCGCCTGACGCCGGCGGAGTTATACTTGTTCGGTCTGTCGGTGGGTGTCAGTTTGCCCACTGCCGCCGACCTGGATCATACCTTTGCCCAGGCGCAGCGTTTTGCTCACGCCACCGATTACACGCATGGCAAAGCCGTGCTGCGGCTGGCGGGAGCGGCTGCGCCTGATTTGTTGAGCAAAATCTGCGGGCTTGATTTTTATGATGCGGTTTTTCCCAGCGGGCGTGTAGCTCAAACCAGCGCGGCCAAAATTAAAACTCTGATCGCCCACTTTGATCAGGATCAAACGCCGACGTATTATCTGCACGTCAACCGGCCTTTGGGACAGTATTTTTGGGAAGTCACCCAGGATGCGGGTCGGGAGTTTGGGCTGGTATAGAAACCTTATTCTTCAAGTGGGGCTTGAGCCGCCTCGTATTCTGCGGCGGTAATAAAGTCGCCGCCGCTGATATCGTGGCTGAGCGGGCGGCGATTTTGGTCGAAATTCAGAATGACTTCGATTCGCTGGAAGCAGAGCCGGTTGCCCACCAGGGTTTTGTGGGCGGTGTAGCCGCCTTCATCATTCTGGCTCAAATTATTCTGCAAATCCAGCCGGGTTTTGATAACCTCGCCACAGCGGCGGCAGCGGACATAAATCCAATAGACCCCAGTCGCCTCGGCGCTGCTTGAACTGCCGCCAAATAAGGCCTTGATTGAGTCAAAAAACTCATCTGCATTCCTCCATTAGCCGTTACTACTCAGGCATGTCATTTCGACCAAAGGGAGAAATCCCTAATACCTTACTTTCCAGGACGCTTTTACTTGTTGCGGCCTGGGGATTTCTCGGCCTATGGCCTCGAAATGACATGAGGCTGAGTAGTAACCATTAGCTATACAACTCTACGCCGGCCAATTCCCGCTCGCGGCGGCCACGTAATCTTGCAGCGCTTCGGCCAGGCCGGGGTCAATGGCGGGAGCCTGATACTGGTTGAGCAGGTCTTTCCAGATCAAGTTGGCGCGTTTGGCCGTGTCGAAAGCGCCGGCCTCGTACCAGGTTTGGTAGTTCAGACGGTCGGCCAGGAAGGACTCGTAGAATTCGGTGCTGAAGCGGGCCTGGGTATGAGCGGTGCCAAAATGATGGCCGCCCGGCCCGACCTCGGCGATCATATCGAGGGCCAGGGTGTCTTCGTTGATTTCAAAGCCGCGCAAAAAGTGGGCGAACATAGCCAGGTTTTCGACGTCAATGATGAACTTTTCGTAAGAGGCAGTCAAGCCGCCTTCCAGCCAGCCGATGGCGTGCATGATAAAGTTGGTCCGGGCCAGAACCGCCGGCCAGAGCGTCCACAAGGTTTCATAGGCGGCCTGGGCATCGGGCGTCTTGGAGGTGTTGAGGCTGCCACTGCCGCGATAGGGCAGGTTATAGCGTCGGGCCAACTGCGCGCCGACCACCAGCGCCCAGGCCCCTTCGGGCGTGCCGAAGGCCGGACTGCCGCTCTTCATATCTACATTGGTGGTGAAACCGCCGTAGATTACGGGCGTGCCGGGTCGAACCAGTTGAGTCAGTGCAATGCCGGCCAGCGCCTCGGCGTTTTGCTGGGCCAGGGCCGAGGCAATGGTGATGGGACTCATCGCCCCGGCCAGGATGAACGGGGTGATGATAGTAATCTGGCCGGCGCGAGCATAGGCGATCAGGCCGCCCAGCATACGGTCATCGTAGCGGAGGGGGCTGTTGACATTGATGACTCCGGCCAGAACCGGGTCGCCGTCCAAATCGTCGCCAAAAACCAGCCGGGCCATAGCCAGATTATCTTGCGGAATAATCCGCCCGTGCGCCGCTTCCTGAATGGCTTTATCGGTTAAGGTGAAGCCCGACAACAAACGCTGGAGATGGCGGGCCGACACTTCGACATCGTGGGCCGCCATCAACTGCTCGCCGCTGGTGTGGAGCAAATTGCACATGTGGACCAGCTTTTGCAGGTTGTGATAATCTTTCAGCAGGCCGGGGCGGCGGCCCATATCCAGGTTGGCGGCAAAAACGGTGCCGCCATGAGGCGCAAAAATGAGCGAATCGCCACCCACAGCCAGGCTGCGTTCGGGGTTGCGGGCGCGCCAGGTGAAGCTGGTTGGAGCCTGGGCCACCAATTCCAGCACCAGGTGACGGTCGGGCCAGACATGATGGGTCGAGCGGTCAACTTTGGCCCCGGCCTTTTGCCACAAATCCAGCGCTTCGTCGTCCAGAAAATCCAGTCCAATTTCTTCCAAAATCCGCAGCGAGGCCAGGTGTAGCTGCTCGACCTGCTCGGTTGAAATGGTTTCGAGTGGGGCAAATTGGTTGCGAATCTGCTGAAAGGGAATTTTTAACAGCGGTGATTGGCTGCGATTTTGGCGCTGCGCCTCGCGGCGGGCGGTCCTGCTTTCTCGATCCATAGTCCCCCCTATGGGCCAGTGTGTCTGGCCTGAATCCCTAAGTCAAAGCCAGGGCAATTATAACATAAGCTGCTACCCCGGCCCAATGTTTGGGTCTTGAAAAGAACCCTATCTTATCTTATAATGATAGGTGCGTAATTCTTTCTGGCAAAGGCGACAGGACCGATGGAAGATAGCAAGAAATCTCCCCAACAACTGGTCGAAGAGGTACAAAGGCTGCGCCAGCAGGTGGCCGATTTGGAAGCGACCTGTCAGGCCCTGAAGCTTGATATTTCCAAACGCGAGCGAATTGAAGCGGAAAATGCCCGGCTGTATGACCAGGCCCAGCGCAACCTGGCGAATCGCCGGGAGACTGAACTGGCCATGGCCCAGCGCCACGCCGAGTTGTTAACCCTGCAATACGCCGCCGCTACCCTGGCCACCAGTCTTGACCTGCCCTATATTCTCAATACCTTAACCCGTGAAATAACCAATTTTTTGGGTGCCAACGGCTGTGTGATTTCGGAGTGGGATCAAAGCGCCGATACTATCTTGGTTATTGCCGTGCATGACTTGTCTTGCTGGTCCAATGACGTGTTGTTGAGCGAACCGTGGCCGCTGGCAAAAGTGCCCCTGGCTAAACAAGTTTTAATGGAACGGCGCGCCCAACAGATTGCTTTGTCTCCAGAAAGCAGCCAGGTTGAAATTCCGGGTTTGGAAATGGGCAGCGCCAGGAATCTGCTGCTGCTGCCCATGGAGTTTCAGGGTCAGGTGGTCGGTTTGATCCAGATTGTGGCCAACCATACCAAGCAGTTTTTCAGTGGTGAGGCGGTGGCCCTGGCCCAAATGCTGGCCAATCAGGCCGCCAGCGCCCTGCAAAATGCCCACCTTTACAGCGAAGTCAAACAACGTCTGACCGAGCAGATTGCGCTCCAGACGGCAACTGCTGCCATTTCTTCGACGCTTGATTTGAGAACCGTGCTGCGCCAAATTGCAGAGCAAATGGGGCGGGCAGTGGATGCGACCAGCGCTTATATTTGCAGCTTCGAGCCGGACCCCATGACGTCAACTGTCATCGCGGAGTATTTTAGCCCCCAGGCTTCGACTGAAGAGTGTGTGTCTGATTTGGGTGTTATCTATGCATTGCCACGGGATTTTTCCAGCGGTTTCCAGCGCCTGCTGGAGGGACAGCCGGAAGTCATTCATAGCGAGGCGCAGCCTAAACGGGAAGGCTGGCACGGGCACATGCAAGAGTTTGGGGCAAAATCCATTCTGAATATCCCTCTCCTGTTAAGAGGTCAGGTTATTGCCTTCGCCGAGCTGTGGGAAAGCCGGCGCGCCCGCCCGTTTACCGTGCATGAAATAACCTTGTGCCAGGGTATTGCCCAACAAGCCGCAATTGCCCTGGAGCACGCCCGCTTGTACAACCAGGCGCAGCAAGAAATTAAGGAACGAGCCAGGGCTGAGGCTGAACTGCGCCGGAGCGAATATCGGCAGCGGGCGCTGCTGAATGCCATCCCTGATGTGATGTTTCGGGCCACCCGAACCGGGCAGGTGCTGGATTATCACCGGGGCAGCGAGCAGGACTCCATCTGGCCGGCGGCGATGCAGATAGGCCAAAACCTGGCTGAGATTCTGCCCCCGGAGGCTGCTCGCCTGACCCTGGAACACATTGCCAGAACATTGGAATCGGGTATCCAGCAGATTTTTGAATATCGCTGGCATCTCGCTCATTTTTACCAGGATTACGAAACCCGCCTGGTGAGCAGCGGCCGGGCCGAAGTGCTGGGCATAGTGCGGAATATTACCGAACGCAAGCGCATGGAAGAACAGGCCATGCAGGCCGAGCGTCTGGCGACGCTGGGGCGATTATCGGCCGCCTTGACCCACGAAATTAATAACCCCCTCCAATCCATGCGCGGGCACTTGGATTTGATGCTGGATTTTTCGGCGTCGCTGGAGCCGGGCGAAGATAAGAAATTTCTGCAAATTATTCGCCAGGAGGTGGTGCGGCTCAATGATATTACCCAGCGCATCCTCAACCTGGCCCGGCCCTGGCCGGCGTCGCGCCGCGTGGTGCAGATCATCCACTTGTTGCGGGATGTGCTGATTTTGGCCGACAGCCAACTCAAGCAGCACGATATTCAACTTTTAACCGAGTGGCAAGAGGTGCCGCAAATTATGGTGGCCCCGGACCAATTGGTCCAGGTTTTTCTTAATTTGACCATTAATGCTATTGAAGCCACGCCGCCGAAAGGTCTGCTGCGGGTAATTGTTTGCCCAGATCAGGATGAAATGCGCATTTCTTTTATCAACAGCGGCCCGACCATTCCCACCGATGCCCTGCGCCATATTTTTGAGCCTTTTTTTACCACCAAACCCGAAGGCAGCGGGTTGGGTTTGTGGGTCAGCCAAAATTTGGTGCGCCAGCACGGCGGTTCAATCACTGTGGAAAATTTGGAGAACCCGCAGGGAGTCGCTTTTACCGTTACCCTGCCGTTTCGACCTGTTATGGAGGTAACAGATGCTGACATCAACCTACGCGCCAACTAGCCTGGGGATTCGTTTGTTGATTGTTGACGATGAAGCCAATATCCGCTCATCGGTGGGGCGGGCCTTAAGTCTGTTGGGGTATACGGTTGAAGAAGCGGCCTCAGGCAATGAGGCTCTGGCGATGCTGGCCCAAACCATGTACGACCTCATGCTGCTGGACATGCGTATGTCGCCGGGGCTGGATGGAATCGAGGTGATGGCCCGCGCCCGCCAGATGTGCCCGGAGTTGTTGATTGTTATCCTGACCGGCCACGCTACCATGGAAAGCGCCATTGCCGCCGTAAAATCCGAGGCCATAGATTATTTGCAAAAGCCGGCCAGCCTCCACGAAATCGCCCGAGTCGTAACCCGCTCCCTGGAAAAGCGGGCCGGCCAGCGCCAACGGCAGCGGCTGGTCGAGGTGATGGGCGAGGCGTTGGAAGTGCTGCGCCAGACCGAATACACCTCAGCCCCCAGTTTGATCCCGCCAGACCTTTTGGATACCCTTTATCTCCATCCCCTCACGCTTGACCGCCATAAAAGATTACTCATGGTAGCCGGCGAGCAAACGCAGGTTTTACACCTGACCGAAGGCGAAACCGCTATTTTAGCCAGTTTAATGATGTGCCCCGATCAAATTCTCTCCTGTCGCGATCTTATTCAGACCGGTTGGGGCTACAGCGCCAACGAAGGAGACGCCCAAAATATTATCCGGCCTCATATCTGCCGCTTGCGCCGCAAAATTAATGCCCTTATCCCCAACTCGCCGCTGCTTCATACCGTGCGGAAACGCGGCTATGTGTTGCAACTCCCCCATTGATCTGCTCCCGGAACGTTGTGGATAGTTTGAATGATAGAGATCAAGGCGATACCCATAAAAATATGACCGAACCTGTTCCGATTGAGGATAATCCGCAAGCGCTAAAAATAGCTTACGAACAAACTATCCGCTACGCCCGTGACCTTAATCTAAAGATCGGCGAGCTGAAACAAGCTGAGAAGGCGCTGCGCCAGAATGCCGCCGATTTGGCCGTGCTTTATGAAACTTCACAGGTTTTTTTGAACCAGAACAATGTCGAAACAACCCTGCAAAGAGCCTGCCAGTTGGTTGTCAGCCGGTTCAACTTGCAATGGGGCTGGGTTGGATTGCTGGCTAACGACGAGGCTGAGATTCACCCGGCGGTTACCTGCCCGGTTGATTATGCCCGGACCGTTAGCCCAGCCGGCCAGGATTTGATTCGCCGGGCTATCCGTACTGCCAGCGCCGTGGCTCTTTCCTGGGCAGAACCGGACGGCGTACAGGCGACCTCGGCCAGCGATGACGCCTGTTCGATGGCCGCTCTGCCGCTGCTTTATAACGATGAAGTTTTGGGCGTTATGAATATTTGCAGCCATGAGCCGGACCATTTTAGCCCCGACCGGTTGCAAATTCTGCAATCCTTTGCCAACCTGACGGCGGTGGCCCTGGCCAAAGCGCGTTTGTTTGAGCGCTTGCAGCTTCTCTCGCAGCAGTTGGTAGAGGCGCAGGAAGCCGAGCGCCGGCATATTGCCCGCGAACTGCATGATGAAATCGGCCAGACCTTGACTGCCGTAAAATAAATCTGCAGGCCATGCAGCGCCGCCCCGATGTGTCGGACTTGACCGCGTCATTGCAGGAAAGTATGGACATCGTCGAGCAGGCCATCCAGCAAGTACGCAACCTGTCGCTTGATTTGCGCCCTTCTCTCCTGGATGACTTGGGGCTAATCGCAACCCTGCGCTGGTATCTGGATCGCCAGGCCCGCTGGGCTGGTTTAAGCACCCAGTTCACCGCCACCCCGCCCGAAATGCAGCTTCCCGCCAATTTAGAAACCGTCTGTTTTCGCCTGGTGCAGGAGGCGCTGACCAATGTGTTGCGTCACGCCCAGGCTCAAACGGTTCGGGTTGATTTGCAGCAGCATGAAAAGGAATTACAGTTGCTCATCAGCGATGACGGCATTGGTTTTGAGGTTGAGTCTACGCTCAAGCAAGCGGCTTATGGCAAAGGATTGGGCCTGATCGGGATGCAGGAGCGGGTTTCGCTGTTGGGAGGCCGGTTTGAGTTGGCGTCGGCCTCCGGTCAGGGAACCCAAATTCGGGTTTGCCTGCCTTTGGCGGCAGCGGGGAATAAATCGCCATGACCCCCATCCGGGTTTTGCTGGCCGACGATCATGCCCTGGTGCGGGCGGGCTTCCGTGCCCTGCTGCAAAGTCTGCCGGATATGGCGGTTGTGGCCGAAGCCGGCGATGGCCGGGAGGCGCTGCGCCTGATTTCCCTGCATCAGCCGGATGTGGTCTTGATGGATATCGGCATGCCCGGCTTGAATGGGCTGGAGGCAGCAGCCCAGGCCCTGCAAGAGTCGCCGCAAATCCGGGTTATCATCCTGTCTATGCACGCCCACGAAGAATATGTGCTGCGGGCGTTGCGCACCGGCGCAGTGGGCTATTTGCTCAAAGACGCCGGTACTACTGAGCTTGAGCTGGCCGTCAGGGCAGTCATGCGGGGTGAAATGTATCTAAGCCCGGCCATATCAAAGCATGTCATTGCCGAATATGTCCAGCGCGTCGGCAGCCAGCCGAACTCATTTGAGCAACTAACCCCCCGCCAGCGCGAGATTTTGCAGCTTATCGCCGAAGGCAAAACCACCAAAGAGATGGCCCAGATTTTGAACCTCAGTGTCAAAACCGTCGAAACCTATCGCACCCAGTTGATGGAGCGGCTGGATATTCACGATATCGCCGGCCTGGTGCGTTATGCCATTCGGGTCGGGTTAATTAGCTCCGACACCTAACCTCAGCCGGTGCAAAAATAGGGTCTTTTCCCCTTTATACCCTCAGTTTTTCCCTCATTGTCTTCACCGTCGTTTGCGGATAAACTAAATCAAGGCCGTTCTTTCCGTTTTTGGCATGGTCCATAAACATTCATCTAACTGCCTATCAGGAAATATATATGTCAACTATCCAAATTTTACTGATTGATGATAACCCCAAGTTTATTACTGCTGCCGCCCATTTTCTGACCACGGTGCCCGGAGTGACCGTGGTCGGCTGTGCCTCGTCGGGGATCGAAGGGTTAACCCAGGTGGTTAATTTGCAGCCCGATTTGGTTTTTATGGATGTGGCCATGCCCGGCATGAGCGGGTTGGAGGCAACCCGCTACATCAAGGCCCAGCCCCACCCACCTCGAGTTATTATTCTGACTATGTATGACAGCCCGGAATATCGTGCTGCCGCCGAAACTGCCGGCGCGGATGGATTTATTGCCAAGTCAGATTTTGGAACGCAGTTGCCGGCCCTGATCGGCACTCTGCTCAATGGTTCCGAAACGAACGCTTCGGGCCGGTCCCTATTTTAGAGAAGGAACATTGTGATGAAAGTCTTGATTGCGGATGACGATCCGGTATCGCGTCGTCTGTTGCAAGTAACCTTGACTGCCTGGGGTTACGAGGCGGTGATAACGACTGATGGTCAGGAAGCCTGGCAGATCCTCCAGGGTGAAGACGCTCCCTGTCTGGCTATTCTCGATTGGGTAATGCCAGGGGTGGAGGGCAGCGAACTTTGCCGCCGGGTGCGGCAAAGCCCCGATTTGGCCCACCTTTACCTTATTTTGCTCACCAGCAGAAACACACAGGAAAATATTGTAGCCGGTCTGGAAGCCGGGGCGGATGATTATCTGATCAAACCCTATGATGCCAAAGAACTGCGGGCGCGGCTTCAAGTAGGGCGGCGGGTAGTGGGGTTACAAAGCGAGCTGGCAAACCGGGTTAAGGAACTTGAAGCAGCCCTGGCCCAGGTGAAGCAGCTTGAGAGCTTTTTGCCCATTTGTTCCTACTGTCGAAAGATCCGGGATGACGAGAATTACTGGCAACAGCTTGAAAGTTATGTCGAAACTCATTTCGGGGCCGCGTTTACCCATAGTATTTGCCCTGATTGTTATCAAAAACACGTGGAGCCGGAGTTGACCGAACTCCGCCGCAGACGAGGTTTAACATGAAACTTTCACTGGAAAAAAAGGTTTATTTCGGTTTTGGGGCGGCGCTGCTCCTCCTGGTTGGGGTTGGCCTGGCCAGTTATTGGAGTCTCTCTCAACTTATTGAGCAGTCCGCTGTAGAAACGAGGCAAGCGCAAATCACAATGGGCATCATTATTGGTGGTACGCTACTGGCATTGGTTTTATTTGTCGTGGCTATCCTTACTATCCGCTTTGATATTGAACAGCGCAAGCGCTTGCAGGAATCTTTACAGGAAAGCGAAGCCCTTTTTCGCTCCACCTTTGAGTCGGCCCCGATAGGTATTGACTTGATTGATATGCAGGGGGGATTCCTGGTCACTAATTGTGCTTTGCAAAAAATGTTGGGGTACAGCGCCGAAGAACTGCGCTACATGACCGTGAAGGAGGTAACCTATGAGTCTGATGTGGCCGAAACGGTTCAATTATTTCAAGAATTGGTTCAGGGTGAACGGGACACTTATCAAATAAAGAAACGTTATCAGAGGAAAGATGGGCAGGTGATTTGGGGTGATTTGACAGTTTCATTGGTCCGCGACGAGCAGCAACGGCCTCTCTTTGTGATTGGCATGATCCAGGATATAGATGCGCGCAAACAGACCGAGGAGAAATTAAACAAGTTATCTCAGGCAGTAGAGCAGAGTGCCAGTACTATTGTCATTACCAACAAACAGGGCTACATTGAGTATGCCAACCCCCGTTTTACCGAAACAACCGGCTATACCATTGAAGAAGCTCTGGGCCAGCACACCCGCATTCTCAAATCCGGCCAAACTACGGCTGAAGAGTACAAACAATTATGGCAAACGATCACCACCGGTCAACAATGGCGCGGTGAGTTTCTGAATAAGAAAAAGAGTGGCGAACTGTATTGGGAGTCAGCTTCTATTTCACCTATTCAAAACGCCGACGGTGAAATTACCCACTTCCTGGCGGTTAAAGAGGACATTACCGAGCACAAACAAGCCGAAGCAGCACTGCGCAACAGTGAAGCGGTTCAGCGGGCTATCCTCGATGCCATCCCCGATTTTATGTTCTGGACCAACCGCCAGGGGGATTACATTGCTTTTCACTCGCTCCAGGAGTTGGCAGTGCTGTTCAATAATGAATCTTCAAATAAAAAGTTAACAGATGCCTTACCCCATCCGTGGCTGAACCGATGTTAGACTGCCTGGAACATGTTTACGAAACCGGCGAAACGCAGCAGTTTGAGTATTCGCTGTCTGTTGGCGGCGGAACAAAATATTATGAAGCTCGCCTGGTTGCAACGGTGCTGGAAGAAGTGCTCTGTATTTTGCGCGATGTCACCGAACGCAAACAGGTTGAGAAAACTTTGGCGCATGAGCGCAATTTGCTCCAGACTCTGATTAATACTATCCCCGATTCCATTTATGTTAAAGACAGAGAAGGCCGTCATCTGCTTCACAATCGCCCCATGTTAAAAGGGACAGGCAAAACAACAACCGAAGAAATAATCGGCAAAACCGATCTGGAGCTTTATCCAGTTGAAATGGCCCAACAGTGGTACGACGATGACATGACTGTTATCCGTTCGGGCCAGGCCATCATTGATCGGGAAGAACCTCGGGTCGATGGCGACAAACTTGTCGGCTGGAGTCTAACCAGCAAAATTCCTTTATACGACAGTCAGGGCCAGGTGGTCGGACTGGTGGGCGTGACTCGAGATATTAGCGAGCGTAAGGCGATGGAAGAATCGCTGCGGGCAAGTGAAAGCCGCTTCAAAGCTATTTTTGACAGCGCCGCTGTGGGTGTATCCCTGGAAGATTTGACCGGGCAGTTGCTTATGACCAATCTTGCCTTCCAGCAGATGCTCGGCTACAGCGCCGCCGAGTTACAGAGCATGCGTTATACCGATTTTACCCATCCCGATGACACTATAGCCGATCAAGAACTCTATCAAGAATTAATCACCGGCCAGCGCGATTATTACCAGCTAGAGAAACGCTATTTCCATCGGGACGGCTCGACGATTTGGGGCAACCTGACCATTTCTTTAATTCGTAGTCAATCCGGCCAGCCTCACTTTATTGTGGTTATGATTGAAAATATTACCGAGCGCAAACAAATGGCAATAACCCTGGCTGAAGAACGTAATTTGTTACACTCCGTCATTAATGCCACCCCGGATTGGATTTTTATCAAGGATGAACTGTACCAATTTCGCCTGGCCAATCAGGCTTATGCCAGCTTGTTTGGTCTATCGCCGGAAGACATTGTGGGCAAAACCGATCTGGACCTGGGTATTCCCGAATATATTGTTAGAGGTGATCCGGCGCAAGGCATCAAGGGGTTTTGGGCCGATGATCGGGAGGTTATGACATCCGGCGTAACAAAATATATTCCCGAAGAACCGTCGGTCGTAAATGGACAACCCTTTATTTTAAGTACAGTAAAGGTTCCTTTGGCTGATGGGCAGGGTAAAGTGTGGGGGGTGCTGGGCTTTGTCCATGACATTACCGAGTTGAAACGCTCGGAACAGGCGTTGCGGGAAAGTGAGACCCTGCTCCGCACCGTGATGGATGCCACGCCCGACTGGATCTTTCTGAAGGACCTGGACCATCGTTATCGTTTGGTTAATCAGAGTTACGCCAGCGCGATGGGCCTGGTGCAGGAAGATTTTATCGGTAAGAACGATTTGGAATTGGGCGTGCCTGAATATCTGGTCAATGGTAGCCCGGAAAAAGGCCTTTTGGGTTTCTGGCCCAGCGATGATCAGGTGATAAAAACAGGTAAAACTTTAATTGTTCCCGAAGAGACAATTGTAATGCAAGGGGAGACGCGCATTCAAAGCCTGGCCAAAATTCCGCTGTGCAACTTGGCCGGAGATCTGTTAGGGGTGCTGGGTGTTAGTCATAATATTACCCACCTGAAACATACCCAGCATGAACTGCAGCAAGCCAAAGAAGCCGCCGAGGCTGCTACACGGGTCAAAAGCGAATTTTTGGCTAACATGAGCCACGAAATCCGCACCCCGCTCAATGCGGTCATCGGCATGACCAGTTTACTGCTGGACACTCCGCTTTCCCCGGAGCAGCAGGAGTTTGCCGAAACCATCCGCAGTGGCGGCAATACCCTGCTGAGCCTGATTAATAGCATTTTGGATTTCTCCAAAATTGAGGCCGGCCAGATGGAGCTGGAAAAACGGGTCTTTGATCTGCGCCAGTGTATCGAAAGTGCGCTGGATTTTGTCGTCATTAAGGCGGCTGAAAAGAACCTGGAACTGGCCTACACGATCGGCGATACAACGCCCAGCGCTCTGGTGGGTGATGTAGTTCGCCTGCGCCAAGTCCTGGTCAACCTGCTTAACAATGCCATCAAATTTACTGAGACTGGGGAGATTGTATTATCAGTTATGAGTCACCCCGTCAGCCGGGCTGGAGCAGATGCAGAAAAGATCACCTTGAACGAAATCCACTTTGCTGTGCGCGACTCTGGTATAGGTATTCCGCCCGATCGTATGGATCGCTTGTTCCACGCTTTCAGCCAGGTAGACGCCTCGACCACCCGCAAATACGGCGGTACCGGCCTGGGCTTATCCATCAGCAAACGGCTGAGCGAGCTAATGGGCGGGACAATGTGGGTTGAGAGTGCCGGCATCCCCGGTCAGGGTTCCACTTTTCACTTTACCATCCTGGTTGAAGCCGGCCCCAGCCAGACCCGGGTTTATTTGCAGGGGCGGCAGCCGGAATTGAGCGGCAGGCATCTGTTGATTGTAGACGATAACGCCACCAATCGCCGTATTCTGGCTCATCAGAGCCGGGCCTGGGGGATGCACACGCGGGCGGCGGCTTCCGCTGCCGAAGCCCTGACCTGGATTCAACGCGGCGATCACTTTGATCTGGCCATTCTGGACATGCAGATGCCCGAAATGGATGGTCTGGACCTGGCGGTTGAAATTCGCAAGCAGCCGGGGATGCAAACCCTGCCGCTGGTCATGTTGACGTCGCTTGGCTGGCGTGATCAAGAGCGTGCGGCGGCTGAGGCTGAACTGGCTGTTTCGCTAACCAAACCGATCAAGCCCAGCCAGCTGTACGATACGCTGATGAATATCTTCCAGGGGCAGCCGGAAAAGGTCAAGCCTGAGCGTCCCGACTTGCCCAAAGGGGGTATCCAGCCGGTACAGCGACACCCTCTGCGGATTCTGTTGGCCGAGGACAATGTGGTGAACCAGAAAGTGGCGTTGCATATGCTGGCAAGCCTGGGCTACAGCGCCGATGTGGTGGCCAACGGGTTGGAAGCGCTGGAAGCTTTAACCCGCCAGCAATATGATGTGGTGTTGATGGATGTGCAAATGCCGGAACTGGATGGCCTGGAAACCACCCAGGTGATTCGTCAGCAGTGGCCGGAGGGAGTGCGTCCCAGAATCATTGCCATGACCGCCAACGCGCTGCAAGGAGATCGCGAACGTTGTCTGGCTGCCGGCATGGATGATTACATTAGCAAACCAGTGCATCGGGAGGAGTTAATGCGTGCTTTAGAGGAGGTTTCACCTTTGCCCGAAGGATCTGACTGCCAGCCAGCGCCTCAGACAAATGGGGCGCACGGTGAGCATGGCCCTCAGCTAACGCCAGCAGAGTCAGTGCTCGATCCCAAAGCGCTGGCCGAACTGCACGAACTTTTGGGTGAGCAGACCGCTGAGGTAATGTCAGAACTGAGCAAATTGTTTATTGAATCGGCGGCGGGCCAGTTGGCAGAGATGCGGACTGCTTTGCAAACGCAGGATGGCGGCAAACTGTATCGGGCGGCCCATACTATCAAACCTGGCGGCGCTCACCTGGGGGCGGTTCGTTTTGCGGTTATATGTGAAAAATTGGAAGCAATGGGAAAAGAGGGGCAGTGGGAGGAAGTACCAGAAAAAATGGCAGAATTAGAAACAGAATTTAACCGGGTCAAACTGGCCCTCGAAGCTCAAATAAAGGAATAAATTATGGCTCAACCAGTATCGGCAGTACCTTCCGGTTTAATTTTAGTTGTTGACGACGACCCTTCCATACGGCGCATGACCCGCTATGTGCTGGAACGTGATGGCTACACTGTGATCGAAGCGGAAAATGGGGTGCAAGCCCTCACCCTGTACCAGGAGTGCCCCCCCCACCTGGTTTTACTTGACGCCATTATGCCGGAAATGAACGGCTTTGAAACCTGTGCTCGGCTTAGCCAATTGCCGGGGGGCGATAGAATCCCCATTTTGATTATCACCGCTCTCAACGATGCCGAGTCGGTCAGTTCGGCGTTTGAAGCGGGCGCGAGTGATTTTATTGTCAAACCTATTCAGTGGAATGTGCTGCGGCGGCGGGTGCGGCACTTGCTGCGGGTCAATCAGGCTGAACTGGCTCTGCGAGCCAGCGAAGAGCGGTATCGGGCCTTGGTTGAAACCTCGCCTGATGCCATTACCCTGCTCGACTCTGGCTTCAATATTTTGTTTTGCAATCAGCGGGCCGCCGCTTTGCATGGCTTCGCCCATTCCGGCCACCTGCTGGGGCATCCGGTGGTGGAATTAATTGACCCGGAAGATCGGGCGCGGCTACTGGAAACCTTGCGCCAAACTTTATACCAAAAATTACCTCACACGATGGAGTGTATGCTGCTAAAAAAATCGGGGGATCACTTTGCCGCCGAAGTGAGCGTCTCGCAGTTTGTCAATTCGGCTGACCAGGCCGAACAGTTTGTGATGGTCGCCAGAGATATTACCGGGCGGAAACGGGCCGAAGCAGAAATAAAGCGCCGCAACCGTGAGTTAACCTTGCTAAATCAGATTATAGCCGCCTCTGCCGCCAGCCTGGAACCGGAAGGGATTCTGGAGGTGGTTTGCCGGGAATTGGTGCATGCCCTGGATATGTCGTATGCCAACGCCGGTTTGTTTAAGGAAAACAAAACCGAACTTCGTATTGTGGCTGAACACAATACCAAAAAGGGGGTGAGTGAGTTATATCGTACCGTTCCGGTTTCATCAAACCCGGCCCTCCAATTTTTGCTCACCCATCGCTGCCCGTTTGTTGCATCTGATATCCAGACCGAGGCACGCCTGACCCAGATGCGCGACTTGTTACAGCAGCGCGGTACGGTTTCGCTGCTGCTGCTGCCTCTTTTGGTTGAAGGCCGTGTGGTAGGCAGCCTGGCCCTGGAAAGTGAGCGATTGCACCAGTTTCGTCCGAAGAAATCAGCCTGGTCTGGAGTGTCGCCGATCAGGTAGGTGGAGTGCTGGCCCGCGCCCTGCTTATCCAAACCCGTGAGCAATTGAGTGCGGCCATAGACCAGGCCGGCGAAGCCGTGATTATTACCGACAATGATGGTACGATCACTCATGTTAACCCCGCTTTTGAACGCATTACAGGTTATACATCTAGTGAGGTTATTGGTCAAAACCCGCGCATCCTCAAGCATGACCAGCGCGAGCCTGACTTTTATAAAAAACTTTGGGCGACACTTTGTGCTGGAGAAGTTTGGCACGGGCGTATGATCAATAAAAAGAAAGATGGTACATTTTATTCTGCCGATGCGACGATTATCCCCGTGCGGGGAAACGATGGGGCAACGGTTAATTATGTCGGTATTCAGCAGGATGTGACCGGCGAATTGCAACTGGAAGAACAACTGCGCCAGTCACAAAAAATGGAGGCAATTGGCCGGCTGGCCGGAGGGATTGCTCATGATTTCAACAATCTGTTGACGGTTATCAATGGCTACAGTGAACTGTTGCTAACCCACTATCCTGACCCACAAGACCCTCACCGGCTCGACCTGGAACAGATCAAAAAAGCCGGGGGCCGCGCCTCAGCCTTGACCCAGCAGCTTCTTGCTTTCAGTCGAAAACAATCGCTCCAGCCGCAGGTTTTGAATGTAAATCACGTGATGAACAACGCCCATCAGTTGCTGCGCCGCTTGATTGGCGAGGACCTTGAACTGACAATAGACCTTAAACCCAACCTGGCCCAGGTTATGGCTGATCCAGGACAGTTAGAGCAAATCATTTTGAACCTGGCCGTCAATGCCCGCGATGCCATGCCACACGGGGGAAAATTGATGATTGCCACCGATAATGTCGTGTTAGATGAGGCTTCGGCCCACCTTTATCCCGAAGTTGTGCCAGGTTCTTATGTGCTGTTGACCATAACGGATACCGGGACAGGCATGAACCAGGAGACCCTGGCCCATATTTTTGAACCGTTTTTTACCACAAAAGAACAAGGCAAAGGGACAGGACTGGGACTGGCGACCGTTCACAGTATTGTCAAACAACATGGCGGTCACATACGAGTTGACACTGAGCCAGGGCGCGGGACAATCTTCAGAGTCTACCTGCCCCAGCTAAAAACATTGCCGGAATTGCCGGTGGAGAGCAGCAGTACCGGCGAACTGACTCGCGGCTCAGAAACCATTTTGGTTGTGGAAGATGATCTTTCGGTGCGGGAAATTATGTGTCACATTTTGCAGGCCAATGGCTACACCATTCATCAGGCCGCCAGCGGCCCAGAGGCCATCAATTTCTGCCAGGAAACCCGGCCGGAAAATATCCACCTTTTGCTCACTGATATGGTCATGCCGGGTATGAATGGTCAAAATCTGGCATCTAATTTAAGAAGCCGCTATCCCCACCTCAAAGTGCTTTACACTTCAGGCTATCTGGAGAACAACCTGCCCCAGGCGAACCTGCCCGAAAGTAAAATGATTTTCCTGGAAAAACCCTTTACCCCCGATACCCTTGCCCGCAAAGTTCGCGAGGTTTTGGATGTGAAGGTCAACGGTCATTCTCATCCAAAAAATGAGCCTGCTTCTTGCAATAGTCCTATGTAAACGGATATGTTTAAGCCACGAATGACACGAATTCTCCCAAATAAAGGTTAAAATTTGGGTTAATTCGTGAAATTCGTGGCCGATTTTACCTCTCAGTCAAACAACCCGCACTTATGCCGCCACAGTTGGCAGACCAGCCAAAGCCATCGCGATTTCTTCAGCCGGGTAAGCGTAATTTTGCAGCTTTCCGGCAGCGTAATCAATGTAGGCTTGCATATCAAAATGACCGTGGCCGCACAGGTTGAACAAAATAACCTGGCTGACGCCTTCTTGCTTGCAGCGGAGGGCTTCATTGATAGCGCCGGCTACAGCGTGGTTGGCTTCGGGGGCCGGCATGATGCCTTCGGCGCGGGCAAATTGAACCCCGGCGGCGAAGGCGTCGAGCTGCTCAGCGGCGGTAGCTTCGATCTGGCCCAGTTCCAGCAGGTGGCTTACCAATGGGGCCATGCCG
>JAAUSP010000418.1 GCA_012032575.1 Anaerolineales bacterium
GGCCCGGCTGATGCAGGCTGCCGCTCCCGGACGAAATCCCTGGTCAGCGCTAACTGCCCGCCAACCGGTCACCGATGCTTTTAGCTGGGACGACCTGCCGCCGCTCAGAGTAAAAGGCAAAGCCGAGCCGGTCAAGGTGTTCAGCTTGAATGGACCCAAAGAACGCCAGGCGATTCATTTGCAGGAGCCAACT
Source organism: Anaerolineales bacterium (assembly GCA_012032575.1). The sequence continues at coordinate 194 of JAAUSP010000418.1, forward strand.
TATGCCCTGCCTATGGTGGGGCGAGAAGCAGAGCTAAACCTGACCCGGCGGAAGTTGAACGAGGTTCTTGAGGGTCACGGCCAGATCGTTAGCATTGTCGCTGAAGCCGGTATGGGCAAATCTCGACTGGTGGCCGAGATTATCCGGCTGGCTAATGATAATCAGATGGTGGCTTACGGCGGTGAGTGCCAATCTTACGGTACCAACATCAGTTATCTGGCCTGGCATTCCATCTGGCGCGGCTTCTTCCACCTTGATTCTATCCGTGAAGTGCCGGAGCAGATTGCCCAACTGGAACAACAGCTCAAGCTGATTGACCCGGCCCTGGCCCCTCGCCTGCCGCTTTTGGAAGTGGCGCTCAACATCCCTATTCCCGATAACGAATTGACCCAATCCTTTGATGCCAAGCTGCGGAAATCTTCGCTGGAAGCGCTGCTGGTAGATTGTTTACGCGCCCGGGCCAGAAAAACACCTTTGCTATTGGTGCTGGAAAACTGTCACTGGCTCGATCCTTTATCTCATGATTTGCTGGAAGAGATTGGGCGAACCATTGCCGACTTGCCGGTGCTGCTGGTCATGGCCCTGCGCCCGCCGGACCTGCACCGATTGCAAGTGCCTCGAGTGAGCCAACTGCCTCACTTTAGTGAAATTCCCCTGGCCGATTTTACCGATCAGGAAGCGGAACGACTCATTACCCTCAAGCTGCACCAATTTTTGGCGCACAGGCTGAACTGCCTCATGTTCTGGTTGAGCGCATCACCACTCGCGCCCAGGGCAACCCTTTCTACATTGAGGAACTCATAAACTTTCTCCATGATCAAGGACTGGACCCCCATAACAACGAAGCCCTGGAACTTCTTGATTTGCCCACCAGCCTGCACAGCCTGATCCTTAGCCGTATTGATCGCCTCAGCGAGAGCCAGAAAAGCATGGTCAAAGTGGCCAGTGTGATTGGCCGCCTGTTCAGAGCTGCCTGGCTCTGGGGCGTCTATCCCGAATTGGGCGAACCCAACCGCATCAAAGCTGACCTCGACGTGTTGAGCCGGCTCGATTTGACCCCGCTGGATACACCCGAACCGGAGCTGTCCTATCTTTTTAAGCATGTTATCACCCAGGAAGTAGCCTACGAGAGTTTACCCTACGCCACCCGGGCCATTCTGCACGATCAGTTGGGCTGGTTTATCGAGCGGGCTTACAGCGATAGTATCGAGCAGTTTATTGATTTATTGGCCTTTCATTTTGAACGCAGCCATAACGAGGCTAAAAAACGGGAGTATTTGCGCAAGGCCGGCGAGATGGCTCAAGCGAACTACGCTAATGAGGCTGCCATTAGCTACTACGAGCGCCTTTTATCTCTCCTGTCCGAACCGGAGCAGGTGACGGTTATGCTCAAATTGAGCGAGGTACTGCAACTGGTCGGACAGTGGAGCGAAGCCGGCGACCTGCTGCAACGATCTCTGCTATTAGCCGAGCAACTGGGCGACCAGTCGGCAAAAGCATGGTGCCAGACTCAGACAGGCGAACTATTCAGAAAGCAGGGTTTGTACGCTGAAGCAACAGCTTGGTTTGAGCGGGCCAAAGCCCGTTTTGAGGAGTTGGGAAATCAGGAAGGCGTGGCACAAGTGCTGCATTTTAACGGACATCTGGCTGATGGGCAGGGAGATTATGAAGCCGCCCGCGCTCTGTACGAAGCCAGCCTGGTTATTCGACGGGAATTGGGAGACAAAACCCGTATCGCCAGTTTGCTGAGCAATTTGGGGTTGGTAGCCCACCATCAAGGTGATTTTGAGTCGGCTCGCCGGCTTTATGAGGAGAGCCTGGACCTGCGCTATGAATTGAAAGACAAGTGGGCTATAGGCGTTTCACTTAACAACCTGGGGTATTTGAATTTTGACCTGGGTGATTATGAAGCAGCAGGAACTCAACTGGAAGTAGCCATTGGCCTCCAGCGGGAAGTTGGCGACAGACTCATGATGGCGATTGCCTTGAATAATCTGGGGAATGTAGCTCGCGCTCAGCACAACTATGCCGAAGCTCGCAGGCTGTATGAAGAAAGCTTAACTATTAACAAGGAACTGGGAGACCGGGAAGGTATTGCTTATTTGTTACAGGATATTGGTGGTTTGGCTGCTTGCAAGGCCAATCCGAGCGTGCCCTGCGTTTGTTTGGCGCAGTTGAAGAACTGCGCCAGCAGATTGGAGCACCCCTTCCTCCAACCGAACTGGCTGGCTTTGAAAAAGCACTTGAAACAGCGCGTCAAGATTTAGGTGATGCAGCGGGGACTTCAATTATAGCTGAAGGCCGGGCTATGTCGCTGGAAGCGGCGATAGACTACGCTTTTCAGGGAGATTGATTTTGAAACAATAGGCAAAAAAATAAGGCCACCCCGTTTCTAAACTATACGGTAGTTTAGAAACGGGGTGGCCAGGTAAGTAAGGGGTGAACCAGTTTTCTGGTTCCACCCCTTGTTTTATTTAGGGGTTTGACATATTACCCCCGGCGAAATCATCAATGATCGCATCCTGGATCTCGTGGAACCACAGGCCAATCTGACCGCCTTTGTTAGCATAGAAACTGCCGGCATCGGCGATGCCCACCAAAGTATTATTGATATATAGCTCTACCTTGCCATTGGCCAAGGCCCGCGCGCCCAGGCGGTCGCCTTCTTGCACCGGGGTTGGCGGGGTGAAAGAACCCACCGTTAACCAGGTTCCATTATTCTTGCGAACCTCAACATCTATGTTACCGGTGTTGGCGTTATAGTTGACCATGATGGCCCCTGGACCATAATTATTGAGTCCTTGCACTTTAAGCATGATGGTATGGAAGCCGCTGTTGGGGGCAAGCTTGATAAGTTTGATACAGGCAACTTGATTTGGTCCAAAAATGGTAGGTTTCCAATAGATTGGCCCGCCCTGCCACACTTTTACCTGCTGATCAATAATTTTATAGCCACTCCTGTTGCCGGCCCAATTGGTACTACTCAATCCGCCATTCGGCAGATTAAAAGTATCAAGGGTTTGTTCGCAGATATCAGTTAGTGTCAGTCCGCTTGTGGCTGTAGTCGGATTATAGCGTGGGTCATCCAGGGTTATCGTCGTCTCATCCCCCAGCGGAATTGACCCGCCAAAGTAGACATTGACAGTATAAGTACCGGGCGGCAAAGGCAGGCGGCCCAGAGTAGCCCGTCCCAGGAAATTGGTAATTACGGCCTCGCTGTAAGTGCCGCCGCTTCCGGTTATTACAAAGACAACGGTCTTCTCAAACAAACGCCGTCCCAGGGCATCAGTCAAGGTAGCTGTCATCAGCTTATCGTCACTGGGGAGTCCCTGGGGAGCGGCGGGTTCAAGCGTCAACGCCGTGTTTTGCCGCTGAACCTGGAACTCAAACGTGTTTGGAGCAGCCGAGGCTGCATACGTGGTGTCGCCGGGGAAGGCAGCCCGAACTTCGTACTGATTAGGCGGCGTCCCCAAAATGGGGAGGGTGGCGGTGGCCCGGCCACTTCCGTTGGTAACGCCAATAGCGTTCTGTGAGCCGAGGCTAAAGATGACAACCTGATTGGGCAACTCTTGTCCATCTTGGTCGGTTAGCACAGCGCTAAACGTAGCATCTGCCCCGTAGCGACCGGAAGTAGCCCCAGGTGGATCAAGCAATAAGGCCGTAGCCTGTAACTCAGTTTCATCCACACCAGGAATGTAGTATGCACCCAGGTTGGTGGACATACTGACCAATCCTACCCCATTGACGGCCTGGACGATGTAACGGACGTTCTCCGGCGTCTCACCCAGGTCAAAGAGTCCTTCCCATAGGGTTGAGTCTCCGCTATTTTGGGTCAGGTTCAAAGATTGCCAGGTACCATTGCAGGTATTTTCAGACGAGCAGACGGTGTAAGTTACCCATACTTCCTGGATGCCGGCTACCGGATCGCCAATCACCCTCATTCTAAAGTTGACGTCGCCTTCGGTAGTGATGGGGGCCGAAACCTTGGCAATAACTGGGGCTGCCGACAAAGCTGGTGTGCCTTCAGCACCGAAAGAGGCGGTATTGTTGCTGTAGTACAGGCGGAAGTTCATACCCGAATACCGGCGAAGGGTGTTGGTTTCAGAACCGGGCGAAGTTGATTTGAATTGGGCCGGCGTCACGGCCAGGCGAGTGGTAACGTTTTCGTTAGCCAGAGCCTCCAGATAATTCACACTCCACGGTTGAGTCGGGTAGAAAATGTCTGACAGGAAAGGCGTATGGACGCTGCGAATTTCGGTGGTCGGCGCGCCGGTCAAGGGCCGGACATTGGGAATATCCGTGTAGTTTCCACCCCGGAAGCCCACCCCTCGTAGTGCCAGGTTATCGGGCACAGTGACAGTGACATTCCGCACCAGCAGGGGCAAAACAGGTTCGCCTGGGTTGCTCAACACGCCGCTATCGCCGGCAAGATAGAGCGCCTCAACCGTTGCGTCAAGGTCATCTATATCCTGAAGTTCCACGGTACTTTCACTTAAAGCGGGATTTAGGGAGATGTCGGCAAATTGCAGGCCCAGCGTGGCCGCAGGGGCCTCGCTCACATTGCTGATGATGGTGTTATCACTCGGCGGGCTGAGGCGCGCGCCGGGCATATTGATGCTCAACATCGGCAGGCCAAAAATGGTTGCCTCGATCAGAGATTTTTCATGCAAGGCGCGGAGCTGCGGCGTCTGAGCCAGGTAGATTTGCTTGGCGTTTACCAGGGCCTGCCCAATGGAGACCGGCCCTGTGCCGGTGCGTAGTTGCCGGCTGAATTCCAGGTAAATGCGCTCGCTATATTCCAGAAAATCGGTGTCGCCATACTGGTAGCCGGTCCCGCCGATAAAAGTCGCGCCTTTACGGGCAAATGCCTGGGCCCAGTCCGGTTCTGCGGTAATGCCGGGGATGCCATGAGTATTGACGATATTGTAGCCGGAGTGGCAGCCGATGCTGAAAATGAGCGCATTTTCCAGGTTGACCGGCGAAGAAGTGAGATCGGTGGAGAGCAGGCGGGTTGCATAATCGGCGGCCAAAGCACTGCTGGCGCTGAAGTGCCCGCCCAGAAAGACGATGTCGTGCCGGTTATCCAGGAGTTGGTCCGCCAACTGATCGGCCGTCCAGGCGCTGGGGTCCAGCGGGGACACATCGCGCCCGGTGATAAGATTATCGGCGCTTCCAGCCGGGATGCCTAAACCATTTTCAAGTTGCGTTTGGATTTCTACGGCGGCATCGGCGAAAAAGTCATAGCCGGTTACCAGGGCAGAGGAGGGCGTTGCTACCACGCCGTTGGTGGTGGTAAGGTAAGCATCCAGCATGCGGGTGGCGTCGGCGGCTGTTTCTACCAGGCGGCCTACCGGCAAATCGGGGATGGGTAAAGTGCTGACCTGAACCGACAGATCAACCTGAGAGCCATATTCATCCTGGCCGAGCACATAGTCAAGCCGCAAACTGGCCTCTGAGGCTGTGAAGGGGTCAACAGGTGGGATGTAATCGGACTCAGGCCCAAGCAGCGCCGATCGGGATAGCGGAAGAAGGGGATGACGCTGTCATTACCAATAAGGACCACGTAGGCCAGGTTCGGATTAGCCGTCCGGTAAGCGGTCACAATATCTTTGATCGCTCCGGCAACCAGGTTTTTGGCGTAGGGACAATCAAAGTTGTTATCCGCCTGGACATTAGCCGCCGCTACTCTGGTATCAGCGCCGACATTCACCACCGCGCCCAGCACTTCGGACCGGGCGGCAAAGGTAGCCAGGCGGGCCTGGAGGTCGGCTATTTCAGCCGGTGTACCTTCCATACGGGCCAGATCGGTCAGGATGATGGTACTGAAGTTGCCAGCAGGCGCGGTAAAGTTGGCTACCGGGAGCGGATTGACGCCGGTACAGGCAACGGAAGTAAAGGCAACTTCAAGCCGGAAGGGTGCGTCCAGGCTAAAAGCGCCGTTGCGCCCTTTGACCCGGATGTAGAAGTCGCCGGTATTGTTCCAGGTGTTGGCCAGGATGCCTTCACCGGCTGTTCCTTCAAAAGCTGAGATTCCAATCAGGCTAACTGTCTGGGCAATGGAGAAGACTTCGGGTGAACGTGCGCCGCGTGCAATCGCATCATCCGAACGTGCTCCCCGTGCTAAAGCATCGGGTGAATAGGCATCCGGGGCAAATGCATCGGGGGCAAAGGACTCTGGCGAGCGTGCGCCTCGGGCCAAAGCATCAGGTGAGCGCGCACCGCGAGCAATAGCGTCGGGCGAAAATGCCGTGGTGGCAAAGGCATCGGGCGAGCGAGCGCCGCGAGCAATAGCATCGGGCGAACGCGCTCCTCGCGCAACGGCATCCCCGGCGAAGCCATCGCTGGCAAATTCGGCGTTCAACTGCACCAAATCCTGAATATCGGGATTGCTGAGTTCATCAAAGACGGTCTGGATGTCTTTGTAAAGCGTTAGATCATAATTCTCAGGCAGGTCGGTCAGGGTGATAGTTACCCGGCTGTTGGGCTGGACCGTAAATTTGTACCAGCGTGACTGACCTTCCTGATCCAGAAATTGGGTTATCTCTGCCGTTGGGCTAAGGCGCAGGGCTGTGGGCCACGAGTCGTTATCGAGACTGACGGGTACACACTTGGAGAACTCGGAAGTGCCGTCGGGACCGGTGGCAGTGGCCGTTACAAATTGGCCCAGAGGAACGGCTACCGGGAAGGAAATCGTCCGCATCGGTAAATACCGCGTCACCG
>JAAUSP010000419.1 GCA_012032575.1 Anaerolineales bacterium
TGGCCGGCCTGCTGCCCGAAAACAGCACCCCCCTGTGGGTACTGCTCGGCTGTATGGCCGTCGTGATTATTACCCTGCTGTTCATCCTGGCCCTGGTTCTGGGCTTGTATATGGGCAGCAGCCAGGTAGTGGGATAAGCGTAATTGTGAAAAATTGCAAAAAAGATAAAATGAACAATATGTATCTTTGATTTCTCGACGTACTATATGAGCTACAATTGAAGTGTCACCAAGCAAACTTACCTCTAAACATCGTAATACCCTCCAAGCTATTTTTGAAAATCCAGTCCGAGCTAATATCCTTTGGTCAGACATTGAAAAATTATTGGCGGCTTGCGGGGCACAGATTAGTGAAGGGAGAGGGTCAAGGGTACGTCTTGAGTTAAATGATGTGCGAGCCGTTTTTCATCGCCCGCATCCGCGCAAAGAAACGGATCGAGGGGCAGTCATATCAATGCGTCGTTTTCTGATAGAAGCAGGAGTAACACCTAATGATGGAATATAAAGGATATCTAGCGCGTGTGGAATTTGATGATGAAGCCAACCTATTTCACGGTGAAGTCATTAATATTCGTGATGTGATTACTTTTCAAGGCAAATCAGTTGACGAACTGCATCAGTCATTAAAGGACTCAATTGAAGATTATTTGGAATTTTGTGCGGAACGAGGAGAGCAACCGGAAAAGCCGTTTTCGGGACGATTTACGGTACAGCTATCACCGGAAGAGCATCGCCGGGTTATTTTCGCTGCCGAAAGAGCGGGCAAGCGGTTAGACCATTGGGTGGCCGATGTACTTGGACACGCTGTGTAAGATTAGCAGGGTTTGATAAAACAGTGTTTGAGCCAAAACAAAAGGCCGGAACACTCCGGCCTTTTGCTTTTGACAGAGAAAAAAATACAAATAATATTACACGACTTAGTGTATTATGAGGTGAGCTTATGAATATTCCCTTCAATCCTGACAGTATAAAAACAGAAGGAGACATTAGAGCCTTTTTTGTGTGGCTGGTAAATGACCAATATCTCAACTTTCATCCTGATACGCCCTTTGAGGGTTATGTGTATTATGGTACAAACGATCGTGTGTATTCAGATGAGGTAGCAGCTATATTAAATGCTGTTATGGACAAATGTTTTGAAATTAAAGACGATGTATATGAGATTGGATTAGAGGTTATTAAGGAACATGTATATCCCGAAATGGGAATAGATTATAGCAAAAATTGAAAGCTGCTGCTATCCTCTTATGCCGCTGCTTCAAAGTCTGGCATCCCTATTCGCCCCGCGTGACTTACAAAATGATGCAATAAATCAGCCCTGTAAGGTTCATCCAAACGCTGTTCACGCTCCAAAATGATCGGTGTTCCATTCAAAGTTTGATATGAGTGTTTATAGATCATTGTCAGTTTCTTGGTAGCGGCTTCAATCAAGGTCAAATTTTTTACAACCAGAATTTCGTGAAAACAAACCTCCAGTCCTTTCTTTTGGTCATCATCCCATTCTAAAGTCCACCTATCCTCTTTACGAGTTTTTTCCGCCTTTTGATGGATCAGGGCCAAACGTAAGAAAGCTGTCTTGCCAGGCTGTGCCAGATCACAAGCCGGGGTGATAACCACAGCTTGAAATTGTTCTGTTTGAGCCTCAGTTCCCGAAGTTATCTTGACTATATCACCCGTCCGCACAAAGTCGTCCTTTGGTCTGTAGTACATGTGCAGCCTTTTCAAGCGAGATTCAACTTTTTTAGCTTTATCTGGCGCACGTTCCAATTTTTGAACAGTCTGTCGTACCTCAGCAATAAATGTTTCATCCTCATTGATTGCCCTTCCTACCAGACGCAGTAGCACATCAATAGCATGTTCCATATCCACTTCACTGCTATCGCCCGCAGCAATGAGTGTTTTCAACCCTCTAGCCAAGTCGTCTTCTGAATGTTCAGCCAATCTGTAAAGCGCTTCCTCCACTGAAACAGCAATACTGTGGCGAAATTGACTGCTTAACTTCGCCGGAGTGGTTGTGTACCACTGCTCAAGAAAATTAAGTAAATCCTTATATCCAATCTTCGCTTTACTTCTTGCCGTCAAACAAACAGCAGGGAAAAAGTTTTTTTGACCTCCTCTGCCTCATCTTCATATCTTTCTAACTGGTCAGTCCAGATTACTACTGGCACAAAATACTTTGCCCGAATAGTGTTCAGACATAGTTTAGCTGAAATAGAATTCTCTCCATCTAATAACCAATCAAGAACAATCATCTGAAAATCAATGGGGATTCAAGATATTTTTCCAGTTCGGTTTGCCCACTAGCCTGTAACACTTTGACACCTTGTGCTTCAAACTCCTCTAATACTTGGCTACGCACACTGGCGACATCATCAACAATCAAAACGGTGGTAAGTGCCATACTTTAACCTCTAAGAAATTGATGTTCAGTTTGAGAATTGAATTTTGAAAGCAGCCCCAACTCTGAAGGTGGCTGGATGACTGCCCGGTTCTAATAGCTCAATGGTAGCCTTTGCTTCAGCCAAAGTTTCCCGGCTAATAAACAAACCAAGACCACGACCATCGGTTTTAGTAGAAAAAATAATTCAAAAACACGATGCCGATAGTTAGGCTGAACCCCCGGTCCATTGTCGGCCACAATCACCATTTGCTCATCCGCCAGAATCGTTATCTTTAAATGGCGATCATTTTCCTGGGATTTGCGGCTGAGCCAGTAACAAGCATTATCAATAAGATTATTAAAAACCTGCGTTAACGCCCCTTCACGCATGACTACAAGCAACTCGCCCTCTTCATCAATCTCTATCTGAATTTTGTTATCTTTAATCTGTCCTTGATTAAGCAGTAAAGCATGGTTAACAATAGTCTTTACCTTTAGCTCTTTTACACGAGTTTTATGACGCACATAGAACATTGGCCCTAACGCCAATACCATATCTTGCAAAGCTTCCAAAGTTACTCGAAGTGTATTGATCTTGTTAGTAGCCTCAGCCAATTGTTGAATTTGAGGTATGCGTTTGATTTGAAGTAACAAATCTGCTGCTTCGCGGGTGAGGCGGGCAAATTCATGCGTAAAACGTTCAGCAGCTAACCCCAAGCCCGTCAAAGTCAATAACATCTCCCGTTCTTGATTAAAGGTAGTTAAAGTGTCTGTCGTCGCCTGTTGAGTCTCGCTCACGGCAACTTCAAGGTCCTGGCTAGTTTGGTTAAAAGCGGCCAGCATTTGCTCTGCCACTTCAGGAGCAATTTTACCTTGTGTTACAAAATCTTTAGCTAATTTCCTAGTTTCTTTCAGAGCATGGGTCACCGAATTAACTTTGGCTTCCAACTGGATTACCGTCGGTACTAATTCTTTTTTTGCTACTTTTTCTGCTTTTCTAATCCTTTTTCTATCCTCGGCAAATTCATTGAAGGCAATATTCATTACCGCTTTCATAAGGTCATGTAAATCCATAAATGCCTGATTTTCAATGAATCCTTCACGATTGGTTTTATCTCGCAGATTTTTATTGTTGAGTTGAGATATTTCAACTGCACCCACCACATTTTTGCGGCTAAAGGCCTCTGAAGTGTACATATAACGCGATTGGTCAATACTTAGCCAATCATCGTCTGCTCGCCATAAGGAATGACCCGGAGTCCATCTCGATACCACAGAAATACCACTTACCTCATTCAAGTCAGCAATATTTGTAGCTGATAAACGGAGATTAGTAGGGTTTCGATCCCAAATGTAAAGTGTAACAGAAAATTCACCACAGTTAGATTTTCTATCAATAGGCTGCCAGTTTTTTATTCCGCTTCGTAAATCTACTCTTTGCAACTCAACCGAGCGGGAGGAAAATGGTGACAAATTAAACTTATAACCATAATTGGCTATACCGTTTTCATCAACTGCTATATCCATCTGAGCATGGGCAGTCTTGAGTAATTCACTGGGATCTAATTCTTCATACTTAGGATATTCAGGGCATATCAATTTTACGTTAAACGCTTCCGGTGTATGAAACGGACTCATCAGACGACGTAGTGAACGGGAGACTCGATAGACATCGGTTGCCTTCCATGGGGTGCGGACACGGTTCATAACCATAAGAGTACCACTATCTTTGAGAAAGTGTTGAGGTTTACGCTCCTCATAATCTACTACTATATCACTAAGATAAGCCTCTGGATTATCAAATTTGTCCCAATCAATCGTAATTACAACCTCATTAGCACTCAAACCTCTTTGTTCATTCTGGGCCCGGCTAATTAATGTAAGATGACAGCTCAATTTATGAGCAGCAAAGCGCCCCACCCCTTTTTCGCCCAATGGCAGGCGGCCTTTGGGAGTACGCTGTTGTTTTTCTTTTGCCATTTCCTTATGACCAGTAGCCGGTTCCAGCCATTTATATAATATAGTATCTAGATCCATGCCATAACCATTATCTTCAACAATAATAGTTGTCTCAGTAGGATTAGCCAGATTAAGCAATTTGACTGTCACAGTATCAGCATCAGCGTCGTAACCATTTTTTACCAATTCAAGCAAGCCAACCGTAACATCTCGAATGAGTTGTTCACCTAGAACACTAATCAGACGGGCACGGGGACGAAAAGTTTCAGTACCTTTACGCATTTCTGTTGAATTTGTCATAACCTATTCCTGATATAGAAAAGTGCGGATGACATTTATCCGCACTCTTTAGTTTTGTTTTGTTTTTTATATACTCTTATTTGCCTAATAGAAGCCATGATAGTTTCGATGCCAGGCTAAGGCATCAGAATGTGGTTGGATTAATTTATTTGCTGGCAATATTATTGACTGATTATTCATTTTAATCAGTGGGAAGTTATTTATTTGCGCCTGATGAATCCTGTCAGATAGAATAATTTTCCCATCGTCTGTTAGCGAGAAAACCCCATTGTCAAAAGCCCAATGATGAGTATGACACATCGTTATACCATTTCTTGGGTCATCTGTACCACTCTCTTTCTTTGGTACAATATGAACTGCTTGGGCTTCAATCAAATTCTCAAGTTTAAACTTGAGACCACACACAGCACAGGTATAGTCATACTCGTACATTAGCACTTTGCGAAAAGATGCTTCTCTTTTAGGGGTACTGACTGAGTATTTTACTAATTCCTCTTTTACAAATGGTTTAAATTCGTTAGTTAGTCTCGCATATAATTGTATCTGATAACGTTCTTCCTCATCAGGGATAATACCTGTTATATCTTCAAGAGTATCCCAGCCGACACTCTGGATCTCAAAAACGCCGTGCAGAGTGTTGTAGTTTGTAACAATCCCTAATCCAAGAATGTGATAAGTTGATCCGCTTTGTTTATCAGTTTTAGCAGTAACTTGAGCAATAACTCCGACCGGAACCTTATCTTGCATACAATTTATCAAAGAAACATTATCTGAGACTTGCAAGCCACCTTTTCTTGGTGAGTAGGCCATTAACCATCTGCCATCTTCAAGAAAGATGAATTCGTCTTTATGTTCATACACGCTGCCTTGCTTCATCGAAATACACAAGGCATATTTTGACCAAGCCGGCTTGTAAATACCAGTAACCAAATTGTGGAATCGCTCAATTTCGGGAATAAACCGATCTGTCCATTTGAAGAAAGCAGCAGGCTTGATTTGACCAGTATATCTGGCAAATTCGCTGAGAATTTTTGCGCGTAATTCTTCTTCAACCATGCTTTCCCTCAGCAGCTAAACTAAACTATAGAATATGAGCCGTGGCTAGATAGTTGGATGATACCGTTGGGGTTCAGTGTCTTTGGCTTCAGGCATTGAGCAGCACACCTCAAGGTTTATGGGAGTACCTTCTATTTTATCACACTTGGGCGGATGTCTCAAGGAAACTGAACAAACGTTGTCAAAAATATTTGGCGTAGTTTTTAAAAAGTTTGCCTAAAGTTCGGGGCAAGATTGCTTAAAGTTCGAGTCAACATTGCTTAAAGTTCGAGTCAACATTGCCTAAAGTTCGAGTCAACATTGCCTAAAGTTCGAGTCAACATTGGGGCAATATCGAATCGACATTCGGGCAATATCGAATCGATTTGCCTGCAAAAAGGGAACGACTTTGGGGCAATGTCGAAGCGATTTGCCTGCAAAAAGGGAACGAAATTAGGCGAATGTAGATTCTTGTACAGGGAGCAAGAAATTGTTACACCGAGAGACGCAGAGAAGCCGCTGAGTTTCACAGAGAAATTTGCAGCATTTCTCTGCGTGCCTCTGTAGAGTCTCCGCGTAGCTCTGTGTTCCTTTTTGACTCTGATTTATCCAGGTTAGGCATTTCCAATCAGCCTGCCGCGCTCTCCTCCGGCCAGACCAGGGGCACGGTTAGCTCAACCACCACCCCCGGCCCGTCGTCGCGGTTGTAGAGGTTGGCCGTTCCGCCGGCCTCGGAAACGAGAGAGATGACCAGGGGCAGGCCGAGGCCCATGCCGGGAGCTTCGCCGGTGAAATCCTTTTCACCTGATAATAGGGCGTCCAAACCTGGGCCAACTGTTCCGGCGAGAGGGTCAGGCCGTCGTCGGTAAAGCGCAGGCGGGCCTCATTGGAGATAAGGCAAACGGCGGAAATCTCGACGGCGGGCGCGTGGTTAGGGTGAAATTTCTGGGCGTTTTCCAAAATTTCGCGCACCATCAGCTCGACGGCCTGGTGCGACAGGGCGATGTGGGCCTCATCCAACTCCTGCTGCCCACAGACGGTCACATAAGTTAAGCCCAACTCGGCGCTGATCTCGGCGGTCAGGGTGGGCAGCCGGGCCAGGTCAAAGCTGGTTTCGGGCCGGGCCAGGCTGGGGGCGGTAAGGAACTGCACAATATCATTAATTTGCCCTTGCAGCCGTTGGGTGGCGCGCAGGGCGCGGCCGAATTCGGCCACCTCTCGGCGGTCAATTTGGC
>JAAUSP010000420.1 GCA_012032575.1 Anaerolineales bacterium
CCTCAATTAGTTTTTCTTTCATGGGTCTACTCCCTTTAATGATGAAACTTCGTCACATAATTTTTGAAAAGTCCAGGGTTTGCCCAAAAATTCCCTTTATTCATCACCTCCTTCGAGTCAGTTCGCGGCCCCCAGCCGGTTTTAATCATAAAAAAGGGTGATTGATGCAATGATTACATCAATCACCCTCTCTACCACGGAGCGTGTGTGATTGGAGCGGTAAGGTAGGTAGTCTGGCTTAATTAGCGTAGCGCTGATACTATCGGTGTAAAAAGTAGCGACATTGCTAATTTACAGTTGCGGGACAGCGCCGGATTTGCACCGGCTTCCCCTTTTTAGCCTGGTTTGCTAACCAGGACGCCTTACCTGGACACTTTTAATTTTTCAACTCAATATTATGTTGTTTTGAACAGTAACCAAGTGATAAGTGTCCTTAATTCTCAATGACACTTATCACCCAACGACTCATTCCGCACCCAGCGACTTCAAATAAGCATAGCTCTGTTTGACGTTCTCCTCACCGGCCACTTCCAGAGTGGTGTAACCGTCATAGCCGGCCGCTTTGAGCGCCTCGAACGAGCCTTTGATGTCTACCACCCCCGTCCCCAGAGGAATCACGGCCATGCCGGCTCCAAAAATTTTGCCCCGCTGGGCTTCCATCTCCGCCGGCCAATCTTTCCAGTGAACGTGTTCGATTTTGCTGCCCAGCCGCTTAATCATCTCGACCGGGTCGCCGCCGCCCAGCCAGCAGTTGCCGGTATCCATATTGATACCGAGCGCCTCGGAGTTGCACAACTCCAGAATTTTCTCCATATAATCCACCGAATCGGTATACTTGCCGTGCGGCTCCAGCAGGATTTTTACCCCGTGGTCGGCGGCCATACGCAGCGGCTCGTACAGCTTCTCACGGATGCTGAACAGCGCCTCTCGCTCCGACAGATTGTGCCCGAACTCGGTTTTGGGGTCGCCTTCGGTGGTGATAACGTGTTTGACGCCCATCGCCGCCGCTGCTCGCACGGCTTTGATAATTTGCGCCGTGCCGTAGCGCCACGGCGCTGCCGGGTCGAGCAGGTTAGCGTGAGCGCAAAAGCTGGTGATGGTCAAGCCGTGCTGCTCGAACATCCGCTTCAGATCAAACGGGTTGGCGTCGAGACTGGCCACGGCGGTAAAGCCAAATTCGACGCCCAGGCAGCCGCCGTCGGTGTTGTCGGTCACATCGGCGTACTTAAAGCCCCACTCCTGAATCCGGCTCAATTGGTGATCCAGCACCGAAAAAGGATCAATCAAGGCAAAACATCCGACTTTCATTTTCATTCTCCTTTGAACAAATATATTTACGATAGTTTGGTATTTAAGAAATCCAGCACCGTTTGGATGTTGCTCTCGCTCTGGAAGACGGCCGTGAACCACCCGTCCCCGTGACCAACCCCAACCAGTAAGTCATATTGAACATCCAGCCCGGCGGCAGTGAGGGCATCGGCCAGCATTTTGGTATTCTCAACCGGCACGGTGCAGTCCTGATCACCCTTCTGGATCAAAAAGGGTGGGTCATCAGAACTAATGTAAGTGATCGGGTTAGCTTTTTGCACCAGTTCTGGCACGGCGGGGACCGCTGCTCCCAGATATACCGACTCAAACGAATCGGCCTCATTATGCTTTTGATCGCTGGCCGAACAGCCCTGCGCTTTGGCCTGGGCGTCCATCTGTCCAAAATCGGTGGGGCCAAACCAATTAATGACCGCCTGCACCCGGCTCGATACGCCCGCATTGCCCAGGCTGGGGTCATCAAATTCCGCCACATCGCCGCTGGTACCCAGCATTGAGGCCAGATTTCCACCCGCAGATTGTCCAAACGCCGCAATCTTATCGGGATTCAATTTGTATTGGGCCGCATTGGCGCGTAAAAATCGAACGGCGGACTTGGCGTCGAGAACTGCCGCCGGAAACTGCGCCTCACCCGACAGGCGATAGTCAATACTGGCGATGGCATAGCCGGCATCCAGCAAGCGCTTGCCCAAAGCCTGATCTACCATGCTCTTATCACCCAGCTTGAAACCGCCGCCATGAATATTAACAACTACCGGGAACGGCCCCGCACCAGATGGCACGTATAGGTCTAATTTCTGGGTGCCGGCGTTATCAACATAGGCCACATCTTTGTAAGTTGGGGTCAGGCTGGAACCACCGCATCCAGCAAGAAAACTAATCGCCAACAGTCCCCCCAACAGCACGACAAAAACCGTAACGAACCCTTTTTTCAGAAACATCGCTTCTCTGCCTTTTAATTTTGAATTGGGTCAATTTGACTATATTACAAAATCTACTTAGAGTCTTTCACAATCAGCGGGTGGTAAATTTTAAACATGGAGGTTGGGGTTATGGCTGACATGCCGGTTATCTTCCAGGATAAAGATAAGGTTTATTATGCCGATACCTGCGAGCCGCTAAAAGCTGCGGCCCACCGGAATGAACTCTCCCTGCTGGCCTGGTCGCGGGGCAGCTATCCCGGCTTGCGCCTCCCCGATGGCCCTCTGCCCGAAGTGCGCTCGCTGGGTATATGGGATGCGGCCCGTCCCCAATCCTGGGGCCTGGATTTGCATTGCAATGAAGGGATCGAATTTACCTATCTGGCCAGAGGCAAAACCGGCTTTGAAGTGGATGGCAAAAACTGGCTGCTCAAAAAGGGCGATTTGACCATTACCCGCCCCTGGCAGTTCCACCGGGTGGGCAATCCAAACGTGGGGGCCAGCCGGCTGTACTGGCTCATTCTCGACGTGAACGTGCGCCGGCCCAATCAACCCTGGCATTGGCCGGCCTGGCTGGTTTGCTCGCCGGATGACCTCAAGCAGTTAACCCGCCTGCTGGCCCACAACGAGCAGCCCGTCTGGCCCGCCGATGAGGACATCGCCCAATGTTTTGGTCGCCTGGCCGAGTTGTTGGAAAGCCAGCAGCCGGAAAGCAGTGAAACCAGGCTTAAATTGTATATTAATCAGTTGATTATCGCCGTGATGGAGATGCTGCAACAAAAACGTATCCCGCTCGACAGCCGTCTGTCAACCTCGCAGCGGGCGGTGGAAATGTTTCTGGCGGCGCTGCCGGATCATACGGTTTACGATTGGGATTTAAGGGCGATGGCGCAGCAGTGTGGGTTGTCGCGCAGCCAATTTTCCAGCTATTGCAAGCAGCTTACCAATATGACTCCGATTGAATACTTAACCCACTGCCGTTTGGAATTAGCCACCCGGCTGCTGCTGGCGCATCAGACTATGAGCATTACCGAGATTGCTTTTGCCTGCGGCTTCAATTCGAGCCAATATTTTGCCACAGTTTTTCAATCTCGCTGGGGCTGTTCGCCTTCTGATTTTAGGAGTCAACGGATGAAAACAGAACCCGCTGCCCTGTTACCGGCATAGTCACTCTGCTTCCGGGGTGCTGGCGTTAACCCGGATGTACAGCGGTTCCCTGATCCCAACGCCGCCGGCAAAGTTGCGCAGGCGGATCAGGGTGGTAAAGGTGACTTCTTCCCCTTGCTGAACCAGCAAGACCCCATTTCTCGACCAAACGTCCCGGTCAAGCACCATGCCTAACTCAAGTTCAACCAACCTTATCTCTCTGAATTCGTAAATAACTTCACTCTGAGCCGCGCTGCCCAGAACGGCTAATAGATAAGGATTGTATTCGTCGGGCCGCTTGCCCAGGATCGTCAGGGCGGCCTGTTCTGACAAACCCTGAATAATTTGTTGGTCAAGGTCCAGGGCTAATCTGATCAGTTGCGCACCCAGAGCGATGATGTCTTTGTCGGAGTTTAATTGCTGGGGTGAAACAGGGGAATGACTGTAAGGCTGAAGCTGGTTTTCGATCATTTGGGCAATAAGCTCCATACGGGGAATATGGGCCAGGAGTTGTCGCCCCACTGCCGGATGTTCGAGAAAGGCTTTTTGTTCCGCCTCAGTCAAAGGGATTCTGGCTTCAATTTTGTTAATAATTTCATGCGGCAGGCCAATATAGCCAATCTGGCAGAGCATAGCCGCCAGTTTGAACCGCCAGACGTCAGGCAGTTGGAGCTGAGTCGCCATTTGACCGACCCAGTTCGTAATACGATTGGCCCGGCTAAATACAATCGGATTGGACAGGCTTAGTATTTCAATCAAAAGTTTGACGCTGCCGTTTAAGGTTTTTTCCAGCAGCTCTCGTTCAGCCGTCACCAGGCGGTATTGTTCAATACCTGCTTTCAAAACCCTGGTCATAATGTCTATTGGGCACGGCTTGGTCAAAAAGCGAAAGATGTTGCCTTGATTCACGGCGTCAATAGCTGTCTGAAGATCGGCGTTTCCGGTTAACATGACCCGTATTGTGTGGGGCGTGCGTTTTTTAACCTCAGCCAGAAATTGGACGCCATCCATCTGCGGCATACGCATATCGGCGACAACTATCGCATAAGGGCCGGCCTGGTCAATTGCCTCAAGTCCTTGCTGGCCGCTAAGCGCAGTGACGATTTGGAAGTTATTTTGTAAAAGCCGGGTGTAGCCCCGTAAAATTTGGGGATCATCATCCACCAACAGAATTTGTTCGGCCATTATTTATCCTCCTCTTGAAGAACCTTCTGGCTCAGCTCGCGCCAGAGTGGCAGCCGCTGTAGACAATTAAGTTCAGTTAAATAGCCGGTATCAATTTGAGGCAACAAGCCCCAATCCAGGCAGGGGCGAGCTTCACAGGTCAGGACATCGGCGATGTGGACCACGGTTAGCGGGCTAAACTGCTTGTTGAGGTTTTGCAATGGGTTGTGGTGAAAAGCCAGTGCCTCGACCACCGGATTAGGCAGACCCCAAATGCCTAATAAATAAGCGCCAACTTCGGGATGGGTGGCGGTAAAAACCTGCCGTTCTGCTTCGAGCAGGTCAAGATTTTGAGTATAGACCAAGTTGAGAACTTCATTATACTCGTCAGGTAGATTGGTCGCCAGAATCAGTTGGCCCACATCGTGGAGCAGCCCGGCTGTAAAAGTATGATCTATAAACTGCTGGGGAACTTGCTCGACTTCGGCAATCCGCTTGGCCAGCATGGCTACGGCCAGGCTATGTTCTTGCAGTTGGGTCAGCGACACACCGCCCAATTGGCTTGAGCCAAATTGACTAAAAATATGTACGGAAAGGGTCAGCGCCTTGATGGTATCCAGGCCCAACAACATCACCGCCTGGGTAGGATCAGAAATGTGCCGTCGCAGTCCAAAAAAAGCTGAATTGACCAACTGCAACATCTTGGCCGTCATCCCAATATCCTGAGCAATGATCTGCCCTATTTTTTTGACCGAGGCTTGCGGCGATTGGATCTCCTGAATAAGTTGATTAAACAGGTGAGGCGGGCTGGGGAGCGTTTTTAATTTTGAAACCAGTTGTTTCAATTTGGGAGAATTTAACACCCGGCGCAAGGCTACAGCTTGGGTCAGCGTAGATTTTAGCGTCTCTGGTTCGCACGGTTTAGCCAGAAATTGATGAGCCAGGCCCACCGCGCGCAAGGCCATTTCTTTATCGGTTTGGCCCGATAGCGCCAGTCGAATGGTTTGCGGATAGCGCTCTCGCACTTCGCGCAAAAGCGCTTCCCCGTCCATACCCGGCATGCGAATATCAGTAACCAGGACATCACAGGGGTGGTCAGCCAGAATCGCCAGAGCTTCAGGCCCACTTTCGGCGGCCAGAATTTCCCATTCGTCAGACATGACTAATTGGCGGTGCAGACCGCGCAAAACTCTTGGCTCGTCATCTACCAGCAAAATTTGGATTCTATCCAACATGTACTTCCTCCACCTCTTGAAGGGTCTGTTTCAGCGGCAAGCGAATAATAAAAGTAGTGCCTTGCCCCAGTTCCGTCTCAAAATTGATACTGCCCCCGTGCTTTTTCACGATAACTGAATGGGAGATAGCCAGACCTTGTCCGGTACCCTGTCCTACCTCTTTGGTGGTGAAAAAGGGATCGAAAATTTTAGATCTGATTTCCTCTTTTATACCTGCGCCGGTGTCTTTTATGCGGATTTCAACCCATTCGACCTCCTGACGGGTCGTAATTGTAATTTTTCCTTTTTCCTGTCCACCTGCCTTCATTACTTCTTTAATCGCATGGGCAGCATTAATCAAAATATTTAAAATAACCTGATTGAATTCGCTGGCTAAACATAAAACCGGGGGCAGCGTATGGTCAAAATCGGTTTCGACCTCGGCGATGTATTTCCATTCGTTCCGGGCTACTGTAATAGTGCTTTCGATGGCTTGATTGATATTAATGGCCGTTTTTTCTTCCACGCCCGGGTGTGAGAAGAGCTTCATCGCCTGGACAATTTTTGTCACCCGTTCAACCCCTTCCAGGGCGTCCTGTACCGCCAGCGGCATTTCGGTTAACAAATAGTTCAGCCGGATTTGCTTTTTCAGTGCTTCCAGCTCGTTGAGCAGAGGGGGGACATCTGCCCCCGTTTTCAGTTGAGCCATGAAATCGTCACACTTCTGGACAACATGCCCTATCTGGGCCAGGCCATCTTGTAAAAAGTTAATGTTATCCCCAATGTATTGGGTGGGTGTATTGATCTCATGGGCAATACCCGCTGCCAATTGTCCGACGGCCTCTAATTTTTGGGCCTGACTTAACTGGGCCTCCAAAATCTTGCGCTCGGTGATGTCTTCACCCAACAAAAGAAAGCCCATTTCTGCGCTACCTTCTACCTCAAAGGGATTGATGTTGATGTTCAAAAAACCTTCTTTTTTATCGGGCCGGGTGTAACGCACTTCCCGCAGTTGGACGGGACTGCCTTTTTGACGACAAACAGCCAGGCCCTCGCTGAGCCTGGCCCAATCCCATTGCAGCCCACATTCAGCCAGGGGGCGCCCCAGCATTTCCGCCGTGCTCAGGCTAAAATAAT
>JAAUSP010000421.1 GCA_012032575.1 Anaerolineales bacterium
GGCCGTAGGTCCAGATTTTAAAAGGAATGCCGACGAGATAGCCCAGGCTCAATAAAAAGGACCACAGCGGCGCGGTCGAGC
This sequence comes from Anaerolineales bacterium, assembly GCA_012032575.1. The sequence goes on from JAAUSP010000421.1 coordinate 82, forward strand.
CGGCGCTGGGCACACCGGGGACAAAAGCCAACTGCCCGCTGCGAGCCAGGTTACGGGCATAGGTTTGGTGAATCCAGGCATCGTCGAGGGGGAAGCCGGAAAAACCAAAACCCCAGGCGGAGACGGCCAGGTAAAACAGGCCCAGGACAAATGCGCCGGCCAGCCAGAGAAGAAGCGCAAATAATTGTGAATTATGAATTATGAATTGTGAATTGTGAATTTTTTGAGAATTGGAAGGCACAATTCTAACCTGAAAAGTCGTTAGGGTTGATTTATTTTAAAAATGTAGATAGGGTTGCCGCCATTGTCGGTAAAGGTGTGAGCCAGGGAGAGGCCGGGATGGGTGACGGTTTTGGTGTAGATTTCGGTGAGAGGGGCCGGGTGATTGTGGTCGAGGATGAGATAATCGGCCTTGTAATGATGGGCGGCGGTCAGGGTTGTTTCGATAGTTTCATTGGGCACGATAACGCTCAAGCCGCCGCCGTGATAACGGTAGGCGGGCGGATTGCCGATCATCACAGTGGCCGCCGGGTTTGTCTGAGCTACCCAGGCGGCAATGGCCGGATAGAGGGCGTCGGCGCTGTTCCAGGCGTTGTTTCTAAGCACCTGCCGGTAATAAATAAAGCTGCTCAAACTAAAGGCCATTACGACCAGAGCCAGGCCAAAAACCTGTTTGGCCGCGGCAGCATCCCAATGGCGGCGGCGGACTGCGATCCACTCGATGGCCTGCTCCAGGCCGATCAATGCGGCTGCATATATAAAGGGCAGCAGCGCCGTCCCGGAGTGAAACAGTCCCCCCCGCGCGCCGGGAAAAAGCAAAACCAGGGTCATTGCCCCAAACAGCAGCAAGGCATAAAGTCCGGCCAATTGAATCAATAGATGACGGCGCAGATACCACCCGCCCAGCAGCGCCAGCGGGGTCAGAAAGATCATGCCCCACACAGCCAGCACTGTTTGCAAATTAATCGTCAGCGCCCACCAGCGCCCGGCCAGCGCCGGACCAACTCCTTGCGCCAGCAAGGTGCGGGCCGACAACTCCCGACCATAGCTGAATAACTCATCATACGTGGTCAGCCAGATGGTTTGCGAACCGGCAATTGGCAGGAAGGTTCCCGTCACCTGCCAGTTGCGAATAAACCAGGGAGCCATAACGACAAAATAACCAATGAGAAGAAGCATAAGCCGTGAACCATGAGACGTAAATCGTAAATCGTAAATCGTAAATCGAAGGAGGTAAAACAACAGGATGGTGATGAGCAGCAGCGGGCCGTCGGCGCGGGCCAGGTGAGCCAGGCCGGCAAAAATTCCGGCGGCAAAAAGCCAGAGCGGAGAGTGGGAGACGGGGGTCAGGGGTCGGGGGTCGGATAGTTCCAAGTTGGACTCCTTACTCCCTACTCCATACTCCCTACTTCCTGCTCCCCCCATCCCCAGCCAGGCCGCCAGCAGCGCCAGTGAGCCGGTGATGGCAAAGGGGGTAAAGTTGTCAATGGCGGTCCAAAAAGGAACGTAAAAGCCGCTGAAAATTGCCAGCCAGCCGGCCAGCCAGCCCAGCCGGCGCTGGCCTGAAAGCAAATAGGCTGTCAGATAACTGAGCGGGGCCAGCAGTGCCGCCAGCAAAACGAAGGGCACTTGGGCGGCCCGGTAGGATGCGCCGCCCAGGGCCATACCGAACCAGGCCAGAATGGAGGTCAGCGGCATCCAGTAAAGGTGGCTGGGCTGAGGCGGCAGGCCGGGCTGTCCCAGATAATTCCAGACAAAATCTTCGACAAAGCCGCGCCCGGCCAGCAAATTGAGGGCGTTCACATAGGAGTAGGCGGCGTCCATGTAGTTGGGCTGCTGCTGCGGCCAGGCGGTTAAGAGGCGAATGAAGAGCGCCAGAATCAAGATGATGGACAGGTCGTATCGAATAATTTTTAGTGAAACTGATGATAAAAACTTCATAGTGTAGCCGGTTTGCTAGCAGAGCCGGATTAATTGTGACGGTGATAGGTTTCTTGATTAGCCAACACAGTTTCTAATTGAAGATACTGCTGATAGTTTTTCAAGAAGTGTTAAAAGGTCTCTATTTTAAAGCATACACTTGATACGCTCCAACCACATCAAAAACCGGGGCAAAATAGCCGGCTTCCAGCACGGCTAACTGCTCCAGCGCCGACGCAGACAGTGCTTCTGTGCCTTCACTCTTGATAAATTCCAAACCCTGCCGATGGAGCAGCACGTGAGTCACACCCGCTTTCTTCCAGGCGGCAGCGATATTAGCGGCGCTGCCGTAAAGATAGTGGTCGTGGGCCAGTTGGTCCAGAATACTGTCGGGGCGGCACCCAACCTGGCAAAAATAGCTGCGCGGCTCCCACAGAAACAACACCTGAGCCTGGGCTGGCAAAGTCTTATTCATTTGCTCCATCGCCGCGTAGTAGGCCCCCAGGCGGCGGGTCAAATAGTCGGCGCGGGTTTCCTGCCCAGTTAAATAGGCCAGGGGGTTGACCTGCACAAAGTTCAGGCCCAACTCGACCAGGTTGAGGGCCAGGGCCAGCCCAATCAACAAATTGGCAAAACGCCGCAGTGAAAATTGCGGCCGGTCCAAATGAGTTAAATCCTGCCACAGCCAGCCGACCACGGGACTCAACGCTGCCAGGCACGGCAGCAGCAGTCGCGACTGCCACAACGACTGCGACCAGATTACGCCCATCGCCCAAAAGAGAAATTGGGCCAAGGCAAAAATGAGCAGGGCATCCAGGGCCGGGGGCCGTTCCGTGGCGCGGACACGATACCGAAACACGCCGTACAGCAAAATCAGCGGCAAAAAAGCCAGAAATATCGGGCCGGTGCGCCCATCAAAGTAATTGGCATCCCGCACCCCCATCGTTGCCAGCACCGGCAAGAGTGCCAGGGTTTTCACATCAAAACCGATGCCCGTGCCCGCCTGGGCGTACCAGTCGGCCCGGAATTGATCCCAAAAGAGGCCGTCGAAGAGGCCGGACAGAAACGGGTAAAACGGGTTGCCGGTAAAGAAGAAATTTTTGAGATACCAGGGCAGGGCGACGAGGAGAGCGGGGAGGACGAAGACAGCGAGAGGTTTGAGAAAATTGTGAATTGTGAATTGTGAATTGTCAATGGTGAATGGTTTTCGGATTAGCCACCATAGCAGGATCAGGCCGATGGTGAGTGGGCCGATGAAGCTGGTGTATTTCAAGCCCATTGACAGCCCGGCGAACAGGCCGCTCAACACCAACCAATGGAGGTTGAAGGTTGAAGGTTGAAGGTTGAAGGTTAGAACTTTGCTTTCAGTATTCTGACTACTGACTACTGACTTCTGATTACTGACCCCCGATCCCCGATCCCTGACCCCTGACCCCTGACCCCTTAGCAAAGCGTACAAGGCTGCCAACTGATAAAAGGCCAGGGCCAGATCATTATAGGCCCAGCCGGCGAGCGTGACGATCATGGGCATGGAAAGCAGGACCAGCACCGAGGGCCAGGCCGACTCGCGGCTGAGGTGGCGGCGGGCGGTCAGGTAGACCAGGCCGGTCAATAACAGTCCATAAAGCGCATGGGTTAGCTTGGCCGCAATATCGCCACGCAGGAGCATGGCGTAGGCGAACAGCATTTCGGCCAGGAAGGGGAAGTTGAAGTGAGGCACGTCGAAGCCGGGGCTGATGCGGTGTGCCTGGATAAAGAGCTTGGGGGCAGTCAGGTGGTAAAAGAGGCCGTCCCAATCAATTGGCGGGAGCAGCGCTGCGGCCAGAGTAAACAGTCCAACTAAGGCCAGATAAAACAGGGTCAGCCGGTTCGGGTGCTTGGCCGGCCAGCGAAGCCGGCGGTACAGGGCTGAAAAATCGGGCCACAGCGCCAGCGTCAACAGCAGACTGAGGCTGACAAAAGCCAGCGATACAGCAGCCCGGTCAGGCCCAGACCCAGCGTGAGTAATCCCAGCACGCCGAGGCCAAGGCCACAACCGAGGATGAGGAGTTCAAGGTTGGAAGGTTGGGAGGGTTGGAGGGTTGGAGGGTTGGAAGGTTGGAGGGTACTATTACGAGGGGGGGTACTCAAAGATTGGGAGGCTGGGGGTAGCGCTGCGCGATACCAGCCATACCCCAAATAACAATTCAGTATTTCAAAGGGTTGAGGCTGTTCGATGGAACGCCAGCCGGCGGCGTCGGTCAATTCCTGAACGGCCACGGTTTCCCATTTTTCCAGGGTGGGCGGATTGGCTTCAGCAGGGGCGGCAGAAACCGGGATGATCTGGCGGGGCCCGTCGCTGCTCAGCCAATAGAAGGGCGATACACCACGCCGGTCGAGTTCGAGGGTGAGTTGGCCGACCGCGCTGGTTTGGTGGCTGTACAAATAGTGCGGCCCGACGACAAAACCGGCCGCGCCGGCAGGCCAGCAGCGTTCGGCGCGGGCCTGGGTGAGAAGGATGACGGTGAGAGGTTGGAAGGTTGGAAGGTTGGAAGGTTGGAGGTTGGTTTGAACGACAATGGGCCGGTCGGTGAGCCAGTAGTGGAGGTGGAGGGTGTCGTCGGTGGTGTGGCAGTCGGTCCCATCGGGGTCAAGGATTTGCCACGCGCCGCCGGAGAGGGCAAGCTGCCCCATTTCGCCCTCGAAGCCGTAGATAATGAGAGTTTTCCGTTCGGCGGTATCCCAGAACCCCAAAATCCGCCCGGTATGGTAGCGCAGGGTCAGGCCGCTGTCGGACAGGGGCAGGTTGGTGAAGATGGGTTTGATGGTGGCGGCTTCAACCTCGATGGTGAGGCGTGGTGCGTGGTGCGTGGTGCGTGGTACGAGAGTCGGCCCAGCGGTCTCGGGTCTCCGGTCTCCGGTCAAAAAGAGTTGGTAGGTCTGTCGCTCGGCTGTGTCGTTGCGGAGGAAGGTGGCGGTGAAATCGCCGTTTTGAACGTTGCGCATGGTTGCGCCGCCGCCGGCTGCCCGTCCGGCCACGGCCCTGGCGGTGAGGACCTGCGGGCCGCCCGCTTTGGCGTTCGCCAGCAGGGGGGCTATGGCAGCGCCCAGCGTGCCCAGAAACAAGTGATGCCGCCGGGCCACGAAATATTTTTCGGTCAGGCCGCCGTATTCGCTGATGGGGGCATCATAGTCATAAGAAGTTGTATTGTGAATGGTATCACCGCCAACAGTGCGCCCGCCCCAAAAGGCGAAGTTGGTGCCGCCGGCCCACACCCAATGGCTGAACCCTGACGAGCCGATGGCGGTCAACTCGTGCAGACGTTGATCCAGGCTGGCCGGACTCTTGCCGTTATGGCGGCTGGTCCCCCAGTTGTCAAACCAGCCGCTCCACAACTCGCTCACGATGAACGGGGCATCGGCCCAGGTTTGGCGGGTCTGGACCAGTTTTTTATCAATGCCGCTCCACCCGTTGCGAAATTCCGGCCAATCGCTGCCCGCACCCATGCAGGTGTAAAAGGGCATAGTGACGCCCCGCTCCCGCATAGCCTGAGCCAGGGTCTCCTGGTGAGCATCGTGTCCGTAAACACCGGAGGCCCAATGTTCATTTTCAATCTGGACCAAAATGATCGGCCCGCCCCGGTCAAACTGGCGCTCGACCAGCAGCGGGAGCAAGGTATCGAACCAGCGCAGGGTGGCAGTCAGGTAGGCCTGGTTATCCAGCCGGTAGACAATCTCCGGCTCGCTGGCCAGCCAGGCCGGGATACCGCCGTTTTCCCACTCGGCGCAGATGTAGGGGCCGGGCCGGGCGATGAAATACAACCCCAGTTCGGCGCACAAATCTATGTAACCGGCCAGATCAGCCATGTCTTCAAAATTGAATTGACCCGGCGCGGGTTCGTGCAAATTCCAGGGGATGACGGTATCAATGGTATTCACCCCGGCGGCGCGGGCTTGCAACAGCAGGTCGCGCCACTCGGCGCGGGGATAGCGGAAGTAATGCAGTTGGCCGGAAAGCAAATAAAAAGGACGGCCAGCCAGGGCCAGGCCGTCGCGGGTGAGAGTGACAGTGGGCATAAAAATTCTCCAAAGTTTAGAATGTTGAAGGCAGGGAACTAAAGGAACTCGTGGGAACTGAGGGGGTATTTGTCGAAATCCCAAAGTTCCCTGAGTTCCGTCAGTTCCTTCTCATTCTTTTAGTCCTGACTCCAGCCTCTCGCCCGCTCGACGGCGCGCTGCCAGAGAGCATAAGCGGCGTCGCGCTGGTCGGCGGAGAGGCGCGGCTCAAAGGTGCTGTGGCCACCGGGGATGGGTGGCAGGTCGGACAGGCTTGACCAGACTCCGGCGGACAATCCAGCCAACAGGGCGGCAGAGCGAGCCGTGGTTTCGGTGAAGCTGGGCCGGCTGATGGGAATGCCCAACTGGTCGGAAATGATCTGGCAAATCTCGTTGCTGGCCGAAACGCCGCCGCCCAGTTTTAACTGCTCGACGTGCAGGCCGGTTTCGGTTTTGATGGTTTCCAGAATCACCCGCACCTGAAAGGCCAGGGCCTCGACAAAGGCGCGGACGATGTGGGCGCGGGTGCTGCCCAGGGTCATCCCCAGAATTGTGCCGCGGGCGGTGGTATCATTGTAGGGCACAAACAGGCCGGTAAACGCCGGGACAAAAACCACCCCCGCCGTGTCGGGCACTGAGGCCGCCAGCGGTCCCACTTCGGTGTGATGATCTATCAAGCGGGCGTGCTCCTGCATCCAGCGAATCGCCGAGCCGGTGGCGGCGGTTTCGGCTTCAAGGCAGTAGGTGTGGGAGATGGGAGATGGAGATGGGAGATGGGAGATTGAACACTTCGCGGAGAGACTTCCGACCCCCGACCCCCGACCCCCAACCCC
>JAAUSP010000422.1 GCA_012032575.1 Anaerolineales bacterium
CCTGATCCAACTCGCTGCGATGAGGAGCCACAAAGCGGAACCAAAAGCGCAGAAATGGATCGGACAGCCGGTAAAGTCCCTGGCGGCTTTTCTCCGGCTGTGTTTCCGTTACCGGCACGGCCCGTTCCACCAGGCGCAGCTCTTGCAGCACGCTCAGATATTTCGAGACCATCCGCGCGTCACCGACGCCGCTGGCCTGGGCAATTTCATTGGGGCGGGTTTGCCCGTGGGCAATGGCCTGGAGGATAGCAAAATAGTTGCGCGGCTCGCGCAGTTCTGTCCGCAGCAGAAAGAGCGGCTCATCGTAGAGAAAACGATTGGGATGCAGGATGCGTTCCACAATGTTGGCTTTCAGCGGCTGGGCAAAGTCAAACTGTTCCAGGTAAGCCGGCATCCCGCCCAACGTGGCATAAGTTTCCACCTGGGTGGTCAGGTCATACTGGCTCGAAAACGAGCGGGTGGCCGTAAAATCCAGGGGAGGTAATAACAACTGCCCGCTGCGTCGGCCATACAGTGGACTATTATAACCCAGGGTTGTTTGTTCCATCATGCCAATGGAAGAGCCACACAGGATAAGTAGCACCTGGCTGTGGCGTAAGAGTTCATCCCAGACCTTTTGCAAAATCGAGGGTAAGGCGGCGTTGCTTTCAACCAGATAAGGAAATTCGTCAATCACCACAACCAGGCGTTCCTGTTGGGCCAGGGTTGCCAGGAAACGCAGCGAAGCCTCCCAGGCAGGGAAGGTAAAATCGGCCACACTTTGGCCCTGGGCATGCTGCCAGAGCAAGCGCGACCAATCCCCTAGCTGATTCTTATCGGTGGTTTGGGTTGCCGCGAAAAAAATGTGTGTCTGGCCCTGGCAAAAATGCCGCAGTAGCTCAGTTTTGCCCACCCGCCGCCGGCCATAAACAATAAACAGTTCAGCCCGACGGCTTTCATTCAATTGTTGCAGCAGAGATAATGCCTCTTCACGATCAACGAAAGCCATAGAACCTCTTTTGTGTGGATAAAAGTAGACTACTTTAAAGTAGTCTACTCAAAACAGGGTGTATGGCAAATTGCAGGATAATTATGAAAAGGCGGGCTTAGGAGTGATTCGTTAGTATATTTGCCCCAGAGTATGGGCAACTGAACCCGAATTGCTTGTAACACAATACCAACTCGTGTTAGAATGACTCTGTGTGCAATTTGTCTTGATAAGGTCATTGCGAGGGGGCGGACAGGCGGGCCGGGCCGTTCTGGAAACTCTGCCGCACATCGAAGAGGAATTGTCAATCGCTGAATTTGCTTGACACTTCTCTCCATCTGGGCTACACTCAAGAGACGGGCGACGTTTGCCCGATTAAAGTTACTCCATCAAGGGACTAAATTCGTTGGAACGAGTCGCTATCAGCCAGGCTATGCAGGATTACCTCAAGGCCATTTATAAATTGCACGAACAGAAAGGGCAGGCCCCCACGTCGGCGCTGGCCGAGATGTTGGGCGTGGCTCCGGCCTCGGTGACCAATATGTGCAAAAAATTGGCCGAGCTGCATCTGGTAGCGTATGAGCCGTACCAGGGGGTCAAGTTTACCCCGACCGGCCAGAAATTGGCCCTGGAGATCATTCGCCACCACCGCCTGATCGAACTGTACCTGGCCGAGGCGTTGAATGTGCCGTGGGACCGGGTTCACGAAGAGGCCGAAAAACTGGAGCACGTCATCAGCGAAGATTTGGAGGAACGGATGGCGGCGGCGCTGGGCGACCCTCAATTCGACCCGCACGGCGCACCGATTCCCAGCCGCAACGGCGAAATCGCGCCGCTGCCGGGCGTCGGCTGGTTGACATGCACCCCGGCGACCGGTTGGTCGTGGTCGAGGTGGACGACAAGGACCCGGAATTGCTGCGTTATCTGGGCAGTATGGGCCTTTTTCCGGGGACAAAAATGTTGCTGCTGGCACGTGCTCCTTTTGAGGGTCCTCTAACCCTGACCATTGATCAAACCCAGCACAACCTGGGCTACAAGGCGGCCAAATCTATTCTGGTAGCGCGGCAGGAATAGTGAAAAGTAGCCAGTCAGTGTTAATAAGCTAGGCAGCATCCTGAGTAGGTGAGCGCAGCGAACCGTATCGAAGGGTGCTGCACCAAGAGGGAACCGTCGCCAACCCGCACCCTTCGATACGCGCTCCACTGCGTTCCGCGCTACTCAGGATACTGAACTTGACGATAACTATCATCAACGGAGGAATTTGGAGCCATGACCGATTTAAAAGCAATCTATCTGGTAGTGTCGGGGTCCAGTTCGGCTCGCTGTATCCCTGATTTGTTGAATGATCTGACCGGCCTGGGACTGCCGGTCTACACCCTGCTGACCGACAGCGCCCATCTCATTATTAGCCCCTATAACCTGGCCGACCAGCAGGGCCACCAACTGGTGAGCAGTTATTTCAACCCGGCTCTGTTGAACGGCCGCGAACCGGGCCTGACCCTGGTGGTGCCGGCCACCTTCAATACCATCAACAAAATGAGCCAGGGCATCGCCGATACCTTGCCTCACTCCCTGGTGGCCGAAGCCATCGGCGCGGGCTGGCCGGTTATCGTCGTGCCCGCCATGAACGAGTACCTGGCCAACCATCCCCAGGCCATCAAAAGCCTCAAAACCCTGCGCGAGTGGGGTCTGATTGTGCTGGACTCCCACCATGACGGGGATTTGCTGGTCATGGCTTCCATCGAAGAAATCATGAGCGCGGTTAAAACAGTCCTGAAATAATTGTGAATTGTGAATAGTAAATTGTGAAAGAGGGGCGGAAGCCCGTTCACAATTCACAATTCATCATTCACCATTCACCATTAAGGAGTGTGCCTTGATCCATTTACCCATTGCCCACATGACCCTCTACAAACACGGCGTTGGCTACTTTCGGCGGCGCGGGCCGGTGGAGGGAGAAGCCATCAAGTTGATCTTTCGGCGCGAGGAGATGGATGACCTGCTCAAAAGCCTGACCGTGCTGGATCACGGTCAGGGCCAGGTGCGCGGCGTGGATTACGAGACCCCGCAGAGCCAGGCCGAGCGGCTGGCCGGCAATTCGGTGGTGCTCGATGATACCCGTAGCTTGCGGGATTTGCTGATCGCCCTGCGCGACGCAGCGTCCAACTGCTGGGCAGCGACGGCAGCACCGAAATCGGTATTTGGTGGGCCTTGACTGAGGTCGCGGATAAGCCGCTGGAACAATCGCTGGCGACTCTGCTGCGCGAAGGCACCGAGATGGTGGTGGCGCTGCCGCTCAGCCGGATTGTCGGGGTGGAACTGCGCGATGAAACCGCCGCCGCCGATCTGCGATTCTTTCTGCAAACTGCTGTAGGTCAGGAAACCCACCGCTCGATCAACATCCGTCTCAGCCCTGGCAGCCACGATTTGGAGGTCAGTTACATTGCCCCCGCGCCGACCTGGCGAGTGAGTTATCGGCTGGTGATGGATGAAGCGGGAGAGGCTGAGGTTGAGGCTAAGGCTGAGGCTGAGGCTAAGCCAAAAGCGCTGTTGCAAGGCTGGGGGATTTTCGATAACCGGCTGGAAGAGGATTTGACCGATATTTCACTTTCGCTGACTGCCGGGATGCCGATTTCTTTTGTGTATGACCTGTACACCCCGCACACGCCAACCCGGCCTGTAGTCAAGGATGAAGATCGGGTGGCGGCGGCCCCGGTGATATTTGAAGCGGCGGCAGATATGTATCAGGCCGGAGCGATGGCTCCGGCAGCAGCGGCTCCGCCGGCTCCGGCCCCGATGATGGCCAGAGCCATGAAAATGGAGCGTCCCAAGCTGTCCGCCGAAACAATGGCGGCCTCGGTTCAAAGCGCGGCCACCGGCCAGGCGATGGGCGAGTTGTTTCAATACAACGTCAGTGTGCCGGTGACGGTAGGCCGGGGCCAATCGGCCATGGTGCCAATTGTCAGCAGTAATCTGAGCTGCCAAAAGGATTTGATTTACAACGGCTCCAAAATGCCGACCCATCCCGTCGCCACAGTGCGCTTCAAAAACGGCACGAGCCTGACCCTGGAACGCGGCCCGGTGACGGTGCTGGAAAACGGCGAATACGTCGGCGAGGCGGTTTTACCTTTTACCGCCGACGGGGCCGAAGCGGTCATTTCCTACGCGGTCGAACTGGGGCTGCACGTCAAGGAAGAGATCAAAACAGAGAGCGAACTGCAATCCCTGCGGATTAAAGAGGGTTATTTACTGCAAAATCTGTATGATATCCGCCGAACGTGGTATCGCCTGGATAATCGCACGGCTCAGGTCAAAAAAGTATTGATCGAGCACGCGCTGACCGGCTACGATATTTTTGACACAACCGCACCGGCGGAAAAAACGCTCGACACCCACCGCTATCAGGTGGAAGCTGCGCCCGGCAAAATCACCGAGTTTTTGGTGCAGGAACGCTATCTGCGCTCGCGGCGAGAGGAACTGCGCAATTTATCTTACCAGGGCTTGCAGCGTTACTTTGCCGACAAGCTGCTGGATCAAAAAGCGTACGACAGTTTGAGGGCGTTGCTCGACGCCTGGGCCGAGATCAGCCGCCTGGAAAAAGCCATTGCCGAGCAGGAGCAGCAGCGCGGCAAAATTTACAAAGCCCAGGAGCAGGCCCAGAAGAATATGGCCGTGTTATCGAATGCCGGCGAGGAAGGCAAACTGCGCGGGCGTTACGTCAAGCAGCTTACCGAAAGCGAAGAACAGTTGGCCCAGATTGACCAAACTGTGGCCCGGCTGCAAGCCGAAATCAATCAGAAGCAAGCCAACATCGAGCGGATGATTGCGGGGTTGGCGGCGTAGAATTACCGTTTTCCGTGGTGCGTGGTGCGTAATAAATTCACGCACCACGCACCACGCACTACGAAATCTGAGAGTCCCCTCACACTATCATATTTTCCATCACCAACGGGCGAAACCCCTGCCAGTGGCCAAGCATCTCCTGTAACCCCTGTTCCAAATTCAGTTCGGGTTGAAATCCCAAGCCCATTAATTTGGTTGAGTCTATTTCAAAGCTCAACTCGGTCAGGATGTCCTGATCGGTGTAGCGAATGGATGCGTCCGGCCTGATCGTTTGCAGGGTTTGGGCAATCTGATTGACGGTTGGGTTAACTGTGACGGCATTAATAATTTCCCCTGAGGCTCTGGGGTTGGTCAGGGCCAGGCGCAGCACCGTCGAGGCATCTCGGATGTGGATGTGCGGGCGGATTTGTTCGCCGCTGCCGTGAATGACCATCGGCCGGCCCACCCCCACCAGATAGGTCAGCCGGTCGGCTACGGCATCGAAGCGCATGGCCGGGGCGTAGCCAAAGGTTGTCCCCAGGCGAATAATGGTGAAGGGCAGCCCGCGTTCGCCCCGCTGGAGCACCTCTTCTTCCGCCTTGCGCTTGGAGATAGCATAGGGACCGACAGGCCGACAATCGTCTTCCTCGCGGAAGGGACCGCCCGGCCCGTAAACGCTGGCCGAGCTGACATAAAGCAAATGGGGCAGGCCCATACTCATGGCGCAGTCAACCACGGTTGCGGTGCCCCAATGGTTGACCTGTTCCGTCCATTCCGGCTGGTCAAAACTGAGCGGTGTCCGTACCAGGGCAGCCAGATGGATCACACTGGTCGCGCCATGCATGGCCCGTTCCAGGTTGAGCCGGTCCAAAATATCCCCTCTGATAAACTCGTAGCGGCCCCCGGCCGGTAAATCCATCAGGCCGCAGTAATGCTGGCGCTGCAAGTTGTCATAAATCCGAATGGTGGCGTTGGCGAAGCGCGGGTCGGTGGCCAAGTCACGGATGAGTTGAGAGCCAATATAGCCGGCTCCGCCTGTGATCAAAATGAGCGGTGTTTTATTTTGTGTGGTCATGGGCGACCTCCTGGGGCGTTAAATTCAGATGCAAGCCACATTCTGTTTTATTCTGGCCGGCCCAGCGACCGGCCCGCTCGTGTTCGTGGCCGTAAACCGGGCGGGTGCAAGGGGCACAGCCGACGCTGAGATACCCCTTGGCCATAAGCGGATGGGCCGGGAGTTGATAGCGGTCATTATAAGCCCAGACTTCTTTCTGGGTCCAATGAAGCAGGGGATGAATCTTAAGCAAGCCGGAAGGCTGTGCTTCGAGGATACGCAAGCCACTGCGGTATTCGGTCTGGTCACGTCGCACCCCGCTGATCCAGCCTTGCAGTCCGACCACCACTCGCTGCATCGGTTCGACTTTATTCAGATAGCAGCACAGATCGGGGTCGCGCCGGTAGAGGGCCTCACCGTAGCGGGCCATCAACTGGCTTTTCTCGATGGCCGGGCGGGCGATCACAATGTTCAGCTTCAAGCGGGCTTGAAGCTCATCGCGATAGGTCAGCGTCTCCGGGAAATGAAAGCCCGTATCCAAAAAGATGACGGGCATCTCCGGGCAGACTTCCGAGATGAGATGGAGCAGAGGTAAACTTTGGGTTTGAAACGAGGAGCTGGCGGCGACGTGCGGGCCAAAAACTTCCCAACTCCAGCGCAAAATATCAGCGGGAGATTGCTGCTCAAACTGTTCGTTCAGAGAAGTGAGGTCTAAATCCGGCACGGTGGTGAGCTTTCGTTGGTAATTTAGCGAACTGTTACAGGTAATTCTACAAACTCACCCCCGTTCGTCAAATGTAATCGTTGTCCGTCGGCGGGGCGATACAAGCCCACCTGGACTTTATAATTCCCCGGCGCGGTTTGGGGCGGAAGCCACACGCCATAACGGTCTTCGATTGACTCACCCATCGCCCAGGTGGTGGTAGGCCGGGTCCATAAGACCGGCTGTCCATCGGCCTGGGCAGTTAACTCCCCTTTATCGTTGATTAAGTGGACAAAAAACGTAAAAATCCTCGG
>JAAUSP010000423.1 GCA_012032575.1 Anaerolineales bacterium
GGTGAAGAAGGAAACTATCGCCGACTGTCGCCGTAACTTTCAATTTGGCTTCTAATTTTTTCGCCACCCAGGTAGCAGACTCAGTGGATCCAAATTTACCAACAGCGGCGGCGTGGGAGCCTGCTCCGCTTCAAAAATTGGATCTACTGAGACTTAATTTTATGGGTGTGCAAAATGAGTTGTAGGACAAACTAACAGTTTGTCCTACGTTTTCAACTCAAATTGGTCACACCCTAATTTTATGGCCGTTAGCACAGGAGCTATCTATTCCCCCTACCCTCCGTAATTTGTTGTAGACCCTTCTCCCCAAACCTCATCTTTTCAGCGGAACTGAATTCAGCGTTGGTTGGATGCGCCTGGCCCGGAAGAGTGGTATGGTATGGCTGTTAGTCTAAAGCGTAACAGGAGAACAGTATGAGCCAGTTGAACAGTCAGACCCCAATCATTCAAGTCAACAACGTAGTCAAAAATTTTATGGTGGGCGGCAACGAAGTCACCATTTTGAAGGGTATCTCTTTTGAAGTCAAGCAGGGCGAATTTGTTTCCATCGTCGGTCCATCGGGCAACGGCAAATCTACCCTGCTCAATATGATTACCGGCATTGACCGGCCCAGTTCCGGCGAAATTACCGTCACCGGGCAGGCGGTCCACCGCATGAGCGAGAATCAACTGGCGGCGTGGCGGGGTCAAAACGTGGGCATCATCTTCCAGTTCTTCCAGATGCTGCCGGCCCTGAGCTTGCTGCAAAACGTCATCCTGCCGATGGACTTTGCCAGGAAGTACACCCCCAAAGAGCGCCGGGAACGCGCTTTGTACCTGCTGGATTTGGTTGGCATGGCCGAGCAGGCCCACAAACTGCCGAGTATGGTTTCGGGCGGGCAGCAGCAGCGAGCGGCCATTGCCCGTGCCTTGGCTAACGATCCGGCCCTGCTGGTCGGCGACGAACCCACCGGCAACCTCGACGCCCGCACCGCCGCCGAAGTGTTCGACCTGTTCAGCCAACTGGTCGAAGAAGGCAAAACGATGATCATGGTCACGCACGACAAGGAACTGGCCCAGCGTGTGCCCCGTCGCGTCGAAATCACCAATGGGCGCATCACCAACGACGAATATTTGATGGTTCTGCCGCAGCGGATTACTTTGCCGGAGGGAGTAACGGTGGGGTGAAACGTGTTGCGTGGTGCGTGTTCCGTTAATTTACGGAACACGCACCATGGGTCAAATAAGGCAACCCCAAGAATTAAATTAACCAAAACGTGTTGCGTCTTGCGTGTTCCGTCTGTTTGATCTTACGCAAGACGCAACACGCAACACGAATATTTGAGTAATTATTTTCTTGGAGCTACCTAAAAGACCTTTTTAGCCGAAGTGGAGGATACCTATGGAAACTTATAACGTCACCGAGTCGGCGCTGATCAACGCGCCGGCGGAAAAAGTGTATGCCATCCTGGCCGATTATCGGGACGGCCATCCCTACATTTTGCCCAAGCCGCCCTTCGTCAGTCTGGAAGTTGAAACAGGGGGTATTGGGGCCGGGACGCGGTTTCGCATGCAAATGCGCGCTTTTGGCAAAACGCAAACGGCCCAGGCGTTTGTGACGGAACCGGAGCCGGGGCGAGTCCTGGCCGAAACGATCCCTGAATCCGGCATTGTCACCACCTTTATTGTGACGCCTGCCGGGAATGGACAGCAAGCCCAGACCACCTTTTCAACGGATTTGAAAGCGCCGCGCGGTTTATTGGCTCCACTGGAGCGGTGGATGACCAAACGCTTTCTGCAACAGACGTATCGCCGGGAATTACAAATACTCGATGCTTTTGCCCAGGAACGGAGCCAGAACGTGCCGGCTTCTGTTTTAAGATTCGGAGATTAGAGATTGGAGATTGTTTAATCTCCAATCTCTAATCTCTGGAAATGGGAAGTTCGGTCAGTTTAGTACATCTGCAAGGGCGCGGCCCCTTCCGGGCTGAGTAGCAGCGTCCAGACTTCATCCGGGCCAAGGGTAACTTCGTCGGTGACGCTGGTGCTGCCGGCTTTGGTGGTGACTTGATAAGTGCCAGGTTTCAGGTCGAGTTTGGGCGCGTCGTCCGGCGAGGTGGTGCCGGCTTCGGCGGCAACTTTGATGACCTGTTCATTGATGGTGACTGTCAATTCTTCGGTCGATAAGTTAGCCATATAAATCCGGGACTGACCGGCCGGCGGCACGATACCAGCCTCGGCGGCGGCCTTGGGATTTTTGTTGGCCAGAACTACTTCGGTTTCATCGCCGGAGGGCTTCATGGTCACGGTCAGCTTGCCTTCGGCCCCCTCAAAGGTCAGATTGGTCGCCTCGGCGGTGCTGCTGACCTCACCAGCCTGTTCCCAGCCGAGTGGGGGCAGTTCGGTCTGAAAAAATTGGACCAGGGCTTCGATGTCGGAGGGCGAAGTAAAGGTCAACCGCCGGAGGAAGGGGCTGCCTTCGGAGAAATAGTTGGTATAATCGCTGGGGACAGGCAGGCCATCTTTATCCTCGGCGGTCAGCGGGCCGGAGTCGCCGCCGTCGGAACTATCGCCGGAGTCAGTGCTGCCCAGAGCATAGTTGGTGAAGTTAATTTCAACCTCGGTATTATTATCCCCTGCCTCAAAAGCAAAAAAGTTGAGCGAGTAGTCGCCGTTGCTGGCGCTGCACGAGATAGAGGTGTAGTCCCCCACGTCATCCAGGCAGCTTGTGCCCAACTCCATCAGCTCAAAGGTAGGACGGTAGAAGTCGGCCACCGTCTGCAAATCCTGACCCACCGTGTAGGTGAGTTTATCGCCGGCCCGGTTGACCATGATAGCTTCGGGCGGGAAAGGCCAGTCGTCAATAGTGTAGCCGGGCGCATTGGCGGCGGGGGTGCTTTCCTCGGCGGGTACTTCGGCTACTTCTTCTGCCGGAGCGACCATCCCGCTCACATCTATCATCACCTGGGCACCGCTGTCGTTGAGCACATCGGGCAACAAGGTGATGGATAAAGTTTGGTCTCCCTGACTAAACTCCAACGAGCCAAACATGTCCTCGACCATTGAAAAATTGGCATCTTCCTGCCAGCCCTGTTCCGACAGCGCTTGCCGGTAAAATTCGGCAATCTCAGGGATTTTTGACGGGCTGGTGAAAGTGATTTGGGTGGCGTCGGCATCGTAAACCACATCCTTGGCATCTTCCGGGAAGGGCAGGTCCGGCATAGCCCCGCCGGTTTCGACCTCGGTGATCTCGCTGAGTTCCTCGGTGGGAAAAGGTTCCGCCGTAGCGCTCAGGAGGGCAGAGTCGAAAGATTGGAGAGTTGCCTTTGTGCCGCCGTCCTCAGCCGTCAGACTCAAGGTCAAGGCCATTTGCTCAGGGTCGTTGGCAAAAGTCAGCGAAGCCTGTTCAGGGCTGATCGTCGCGGTATCTTCTATCTCAGTCCAGCCCAAATCGGTCATTTCCCCGCGATAAAATTCCACCAGGCTTTCCGGGCTGGCTGGAGATCGAAATCCCAGATAAGGCTGGCTGGCGTCGAACTCGACTGCGGCGGCATCGTCGGGCAGGGGCATATCGAGCGCCAGTGGGATCAGGCTGTACTGCACCGAGGTTTTATTATCCTGAGCCGGGGCTACCGTGATGTAGCTGCTCAATTCCAGGCCGTTCTGGATAAAGGCGAGCATTTGCATATCGGGATTGTCGGCACTGGCACTGTTGGGCCGGGTATACTCATGCCAGCCCTGGGCGGCCAGTTCCTGGCGGGTAAACCGGGCCACATCAGCCACACTGGAGGGACTGGTATACATAAAAGTATTGGGAGCGGCAAAACCATCTTCGGCATCGGCCATTTGGGGCAAGATACCCAGATCAACATTGCCGTGGTGCATCAGCGTGACCATCGAGCTGCCGTCGCCGCTCTGGCTGGCGCTGAGGCTAATGGAGTAGCCTTCTTTGGCAAAATAGAGGGTGGAACTGGCGGAATCTATATAGCTCTGGTCGCTCTTTTCCTGCCAGCCCTGCTGGGTCAGGAGGGAGCGGTAAAAGTCAACCACCGTCATAACCTCGGCGGGGTTTGGTACATAAGCTGGCCGATGGTGGACTGGCCGGGGGTCTCAGTGCCTTCCGGCAGTTCCAGCTTGCTCAGGTCGAGCAGTTGGGCCAGTTGGCGCACGGTGGCCGGCTCGGTCACTTCGCCGGAGGTGCTGGCAGAACTGTCTGGCTCAGTGGGTTCTGCTTCTACTGCCGCTTCCGTGGAGTTCGGCTTGCCGGGGCCACTCTCAGTTTTAGCCGGGGTCTCGGCCGGGGTTGGGGCGGGCGGCTCGGTAGGCGCTGGGGCGGCGCTCTCTTCCTGGCCGCCACACGCGGTCAAAATCCATAGGAGGAGGGACAAACATAACAGTAAGGCAGGTTTGGTAGACACGGGTTTCTTCTCCTTGTAAAAATAATTGGATAGCCAGATAAAGCGGGGTTGACCACACCCGCCAGATAAGCATCAGGCGGGCTTTTTTCCTGCGTTTGATTTATCAGGTGCTCCCGGTTCTGTCAGGCAAACAGAGGTTCCTTTTGATGATAAATTGGCGCAGTCGCTAGTCTTAAATAGGATACCCGGTTCAGGGCTTTTAAGCAAACTGTTATTTCGTTTGGAACAAAAAAGCCTGACGTTTTCAGCCAGGCTTTTTTTAAGGAGGGGGAATGTTAGCTAGAACTTAGTCCACTTCTGGCTGCTCTGGCTGCTCTCAACCACTTTTTCGATAAACTTGACACCGCGTGCGCCGTCGTGAACCGAGGGGAAGTCCAGTTCCAGTTCGTTGGGGTCGCGGCCTGACAATTTGGCCCGGATGCTGTCGCCGATGTTCATATAAATGTTGCCAAAGGCTTCAAAGAAGGCTTCGGGGTGGCCGGAGGGCAGATGGGTGGCGCGAGCCGTCGCTGCGGAGAAGTCACCGTTGCCCCGGCTGTAAATTTGCCAGGGACCGCTGGGCGGGATGAAAGTCACCTGGTTAGGATGTTCCTGATCCCACGACAGGCTGCCTGCCGTACCGTAAACACGCAGGCGCAGGTGATTTTCCTCACCAGCGGCAATCTGCGAGACCCACAGCACGCCGCGTGCGCCGTTTTTGAAGCGCAGCAGCACACTCGCATCATCGTCCAGCAGGCGGCCTGGCACAAAGGTGTTCAAATCGGCGCAGATTTCGTCCAATTCCAGGCCGGTGATATAGCTGACCAGGTTTTCGCAGTGGGAGCCAATATCGCCCACGGCCCCGGCGATACCGGAGCGGGCCGGGTCGGTGCGCCATTCGGCTTGCTTCTGGCCCTGCTCTTCCAGTTTGGTCAGCAGCCAGCCCTGGGGATACTCCACCACCACCCGCTGAATTTTGCCCAGTTTACCCGACTTGACCCACTCACGGGCTTCTTTGACCATCGGGTAGCCGGTGTAGTTGTGGGTAACACCAAAGACAACTTTGTGCTTTTCCACGGCTTCAATCAGCTTTTGGGCCTGCTCGCTGCTGTGGACCATCGGCTTGTCCAGGACCACGTTGAACCCGGCTTCGACAAAAGCAGGGCCGGCTCGAAGTGGACGTGATTGGGGGTGACGATGGAGACGTAGTCAATACGTTCGCCGGCGGGCAGTTTGCTTTCGCTTTCGAGCATTTCCTGCCAACTGCCGTAGTTGCGCTCCGGGGCTAATAACAAATCCTCGCCGGAGAGCTTGGCTTTGCCCGGATCGCTCGACAGCGCGCCGGCGACAAATTCGGTGAAGCCGTCGGAAACAGCCGCCCGGCGATGCACCGCGCCGATAAAAGCATCGCGCCCACCGCCGATCATGCCAAATTTTAGTTTGCGTTGCAGTTTTGCTACTTCTTCTTTACCACTAACCATGTGAAAAATACCTCCTTTGGTAGATATTAGTAAGGTAGTCATCAGCAATCAGGGGTCAGTGATCAGAAAAAAATCTGATTACTGCATTCTGACTACCGACTACTGATTTATACACCCAAACAGAAATTTTGAGAAATTGTACGGGATGGGTAGCTTTTTACTCAGATGGTAATGGCAACACCCAACAAAAAAGGCCAGCTTGTCGGCTGGCCTCTTGTTTAAAGATAGCGGGTAATTTAGTTGCGCGTTAGGGCTGCTTATAATCCTGCATCGCCCGGTCAAAGTCTGCGACCGCTTGTTGTAAGATATTTTTGGCCTGCTCCAGGGCCTGCCGGGCATTACGCACCGTTTGCTGGGCCTGTTGTGGATTAGTCACTTTACCTTTCTTGTTAAAACCCGCTTTGGCCGCCAGGATTTGCTGGGCAGTAGTTTGAGCCGCCTGGGCTGCATTAAGTTGGGCCTTAAAGGTATTCAGGGCTGCTTGAATCGTCGCAACATCTTTGCCCTTAGCCGCCTGCTTTTTAATAAAATTCTGGGCCTTGGCGACCTTCTTATTCATCAGTTTCAGTTTCTTTGCCAGTTGCTTTAACTGGTCTTTTGCCTGCTTAAAGCCCTTTTCTAAAACGGGATTAGCGGGCGGCCTGGGGGTAGCGATGGGGCTGGTCTCACTGGGCGAGGCCAGCGTTGGGGCCGGTACAAACCCTCCGCCGATCAAGACCATTGCTGCAATGGCAAAACCGGCCATCATACCCCAGGCAGTTTTTAAAT
Source organism: Anaerolineales bacterium (assembly GCA_012032575.1). The sequence goes on from JAAUSP010000423.1 coordinate 6,626, forward strand.
TTGTATTGAGTTTTTTCAGATGCATGTTAGTTCTCCTGGTGTTTGAAATGGATGATTGAGATTGGTGAATTTACTTACTCACCTTACGCAGGAAGAGATTTGACAAAAAATAGAGATGACAGTAATAGCAGAGTATTCTCAAAGGCAGGATAAACCCAGGATGAATAAAACTCTGTTAGATTTGTACAGCGATTACCTGTTGA
>JAAUSP010000424.1 GCA_012032575.1 Anaerolineales bacterium
AGCGTACATTGAGTTTATAGGCGGTTACAAGGCCATAAGCGTCCCCGGATGGCGGCGGCGAGGGTGGTGGAGGTGGGGGCTGGCTGCCGGAATTCCAGGCCAGCCGGGCGACCGCTCCGCCGGTATTCTCATAATATTCCAGTTGAACCGTAATCGCTCCGCCCGGCAGATAAATATCGCCGACGTAGGTGCGGGGCGATTGGTCTTTCCAGGCGTCAATCAGCAGATGGCCGTTGACAAAGAGCCGTGCCCCATCGTCAACCGTAAGGGTGAAGTGATAATTGCCGGGAGGCAGGTTGAGCGACTGGCTCCAGCGAACCGAGAAACCGTCGGCATCAATCACGCCGGGCGCGGGCGAACCACTCCAGGAAAAATCTATCCGGGAGTCATCCCGCACGACGGCGGGCGGGCCGCTGAGCGATTTGTTATTAAAATACTCGCCGCGCCAATTGTAGATAGTGGGCGGCGGGGGTGGGGGTTGGCTGCCCTGGTTGTAGGAGACTCTGACTACCGCATCGCCGAAGCGATCAAAATATTCCACCCGCACCAGATGATGGCCCGACCCCAGGTAGGTTTGGGCGCTGTAGGTCGTAGCCGATTGTTCGCGCCACTGGTCAATCAGCAACTGCTCGTCAACCCAGAGGCGGATGCCGTCATCGGCGGTGACGGTGAGGGTGTAATGGCCCGGCGGCACGTCAATGTAGCGAGTCCAGCGGGCCGAAAATTGGTCGGCATTAACGCCGGAGCCAGGGGAGCCGGCCCCCCAGTTAAAGTCGAGATTGGTATCGGTGCGCTGCAATACCGGCGGCCCGCTGAGATTCATATTGTTCCAATAGGCCACCTGCCAGCTTGGGTCGGTGTGCTGGGGCGAAACATCCTGGGCCAGGGCCGGGCCGGTCAGTGCCCCCAACAGGGCCAGGCCACAGATGAGAACAAAAATGTGTTTGAGCATAGTTTACCTCCTGCCTTTTTATTTGACTGTTAATGAACAATGTTTGGTTTGGTAAGACGTTTTCTCGCTAAAAAAAGTTCCTCCTTTGCCCTACGATTTTTCGTACATACATTATACGCATTTGGTACGATTGACATTTATAATATTCTCGAATACATTTGAATGTAGCAAGGTAACAAGTAGCAAGGTAACAAATCTGCTACCTTGCTACCTGCTACGTGCTACCCTGCTACCTTTATCTCCAAACGAGGATTTTCGTATGCTCTGCCCTTTCTGTTTGTCCGATGTCAAGTTCAAACAAACCAAGCCGAACGGCAGCCTGGCTTCAATTTATCTTTGCTCGGATTGCAAAGAGCCGGCTCCGGCCTTGTATGTGCAGGATTACCGGCAGTATCCGCCGGTAGTCATCAGCGCTACCGGCTTTCGCCAGCACGGCAAAACGGTTTATTTTGCCGCGCTTTTCTACACTCTGAAAAAGCTCAGCCTGGCCCGCGATTGGCCCGACTTTTTTACCATGGGCCTGAACGAAGACAGCCTGGATACCGTTTACGGCAACGTCAGGCTGCTGGAAGGCGGCGCGCTGCCCGACTCCACCCCCAAAAACTTCCCCCGCCCGACCATGATCCGGGTGGACGGCGTGCCCATCCAGCCGGATTGCACCCTGCTCTTTTTTGATACCGGTGGCGAATGTTTTGAAAAGCCGACCCAACTGGTTCAGTTTGCCGGGTTTGTGCGCCGGGCCAAAGCCGCGATGCTGCTGGTCAGCGTACCTGATTTGGAAGACCCGCGCTCCGGCATGCAAAAACTGCTCAATACCTACGTGGTCGGCATGCGCGAGTTGGGCGGCCAAACTGAGGAGCAGGATTTGGTGGTGGTCTACACCAAAGCCGACCAGTTGGCGACGCGCTTCAGCCCCACTTGGGAAGATTTGCGCTCGTATCTGATCAAAGGCTCGCTTGATGACCTGGTGCGGACCAAAAACTATATCGAGCGCATGCACAAGGTCTCGGAACGGCTGCTGGCCTTTACCGAGCAGGAACTGCACGCCCACGAATTTGTCAACGCCGCCGAGGCCAATTTTAAAAGCGTCAACTTCTCTATTATTTCCGCCCTGGGCAGCGGGGCCAGTGACGGCCGCCTGCCGGTCGCCATCGCCCCCCGCCGCATCCTTGACCCGTTGTTATGGGGTATGGAAAAATCGTTCTCCGGCTCGGAGCGGCTGTGGCAGCGCTGGCTGAATTGGCTGTCCGGCGGAGATTAACAGCAGCGAGTCATGGCTGATCCTGACCCCCCTGATTTATTGATTACGGCTTTACAAAGCCGCGATTGGGCCGCTCACTTTGCGGCCCGGCAGAAGTTGGTCGCCCTCGCCGGCGAAGCGGCCGAGCCATTAAGCCGCCTTGCCGCCGATGAGTCCCATCCTTTACGGTCAGTCGCGTTGGAGCTGCTCACCTATATCGAGCAGGAAACAAGCCTTCGTTTTTCCGGGCGACTCGCCGAAATTTTGTGTCCGCGCTGTTTAACCCGCTTTTGCGCTCACTCGGTCCATTTGCCCTGGGGCGTCTCTTTTACCTACTACGGCTGCCGCGTTTGCAGCCAGAGCCGGGAGTTTTTAGCAGGAATCAAGCGGGTCGTGGCAATTTTGGATGCAGCCCGGCCTGAGACACAGCTTCGTCAGGCTGGTATTCTGCGGGTTAACTGGCTGGCTCACCCTGTTCTGTTTGATTTCGACCGGGTTGAGCTTATCCGGACCACCGATCATGACGCAGAGCGCTTTGCCATCCAGGTTGGCAACGATACCGATCCCTACCGCAAGCCGCGCTACTCGCAGATGACGTGCCGGATTGGGCCGGACTGCCAATTGTCGGAAAATACACTGCGAATTTTGGACCGGATGTTTGGTGAGGTCGAGCGAATACAATCATGAGCCAGTCTATCCGGCAGCAAACCAGCGCAGAGAGCGACTGGAAGAATATCCTCTGGCGGGAGTGGCGTAACAGCGAGGATGAGGAGTATGCTAACCACTTGCTTGAATTGTTAATCAGTGAGCCAATAGACTGGAGAGTATTCCTCTTTATTTTTCTACTTGATCTGCTTTTTGGGATGATTGGAGGATTGTTAGCTGGTTATGGCACTTACACGCGGACGATCATAGCTAGTACAACCCAAGGGGGAGATTGGGCGAAAGCCTTTGCCACATCTATAGTGCTTGGCGGTTTGATTGGCGGCAGTGTAGGTTTAGTAATCACTTTATTATTGAGAAAACAACTTCTGCAATATACAGGGCGTGATTGGTATTTTTGGTGGGCTGAACTACCCCAGATGGCCCAGGTTGAAACGGCATTACAGTATGCCTGTTTGACCCGCCCCAAAAATGAGAAGGTTTGGGCTACAGGGTTGCAGCGTTTAGCAGAGCAAAGACAGCAGCCTGACTCGTTGGACAAGCTTGTAGCTGATTTGCGTAGTAACTCCTGGGTAGCTCGCTTCGTTGCCAGCTACGGTTTGGTCTTCCTGGGTGGAGAGGCGGTGGAAACATTACAGACTATTGCTGTAAAAAAGAATAGTCCTTTGAGTCGGGTGGCAACCAGGATATTAAAGCAGATTGAAATTGAAACTACTCGTTTAGCCAAGCAAGCTTCTGTATTGGTATGCCCTCGATGTCTGATGCACTACGATACTCAGCGGGTCTATCTGACGTGGCAACCAGATTTAAGTTTTTATGGTTGTCGAAATTGTCATCAGAGTCGGTCACATCAAGTTTGGCCAGAGGGGATAGTCCTTGTTCTGGATACAGATATGGCTGTCACACGAGTGGAACGGAACTCTAGCTTATATGTAAGTTGGTTCCAACATTGTGAATTGTTCGACTTTGACCGGGTTGAAATTATTCAAGCCAGCGACGAAGAAGTCGAGCGTTTCGCCGTGCAGGTCGGCAATGATACCGATCCCTACCGCAAGCCGCGCTACTCGCAGATGACATGTCGGATTGGGCCGGATTGCCAATTGTCGGAAAATACACTGCGGATTTTGGAAAGGATGTTTGGCAAAGTGGAACATCAAACAGGAATTATGCATGAGTCAATCGGGGGCTGAGAGTCCGGCCAAATCCTTACCGGTGAAGGATGCCCCTCAAAACTGGCAGGACATCCTCTGGCGCGAGTGGCAGCACTGTGACGACCAGGATTATGCCCGGCGGTTATATCAAGCTGTCTCGCATGGGCCGCTGAGTTGGTTCAAGCGTTTCGGTCTGAAAAACAGACCTCACCCCCTGGCCGCCGAGGTGGAAGCCGCGCTGCGTCAGGCTGTCGCCGCGCGGCGGGGAGCCAGGGATGTGTGGCAGCGCCGGCTGGAACGCCTGGACGAGAGCAAAGAGAAACCTATTCCCCTGGAAAAGCTGGTGACGAGCTTGCACGACAATCACTGGCTGGAACGGTTTGTCGCCCGGCACGTTTTGCTGGATCGAGGTGGTGAAGCCGCGGCCTCTTTATACACTCTGGCTCTGAACAGTGCCGATCCCGGTCAACCGTCGGCTGTCTGGTTACTCCAGAGTATTGCTGCCGATACAAGCACCCGGCTGGCCCCGCTGGCGGAGGACCTTTTGTGTCCGCGTTGTTTGGCCTGCTGCGGGGCACACTCTATTGATCTGCCCTCGCAGTCTGATTTAACCTTTTACGGCTGCCGGGTCTGCCGGCAGAGCCGGGACCTCCAACCCCGGCCCGACCTTCTTGTTGCTGTGCTTGATCGAAGTATGGGGGTTGAACAAAAGCATAAAAATCAGATTCTTCGGGTTAACTGGCTCCAGCGCCGGAATTTATTTGATTTTGAGCGGGTCGAAATCATTCAGGCCAGTGACGAAGAGGTGGAACGCTTTGCCGTGCAGGTCGGCAATGATACCGATGTTCTGCGGCAGTCTCGCTACAAAGAAATGAGCTGCGTCGTTGCCCCCGAATGTCATCTGTCTGAGAATACACTCCGCATTTTGGAGCACACGTTTGGCGAGGTAAAAATCCATGCTCCTCACCTTTGACCGCACCAACTACCCCCTCATCGCCGTGGAGGAAATAGGGCTGGAAGTCCATCTGCTGCCGGTGACCAAGCAGCAGTTTGAGCTGTTTGTGGCCGCATCCGGCCCGCTGGAAGAAGCCCGCTATCAAAAACTGCTGGCTTTGAACCCGGCAGTTCCCCCGGCTGAGGGTGCAAGCGCCGAGCCGGAACGCCTTTTCGTCACCGGGATTTTGGCCAAAGAAGCCCAGGCGTTTGCGACCTGGCTGGGCGAAGGGCTGGACCTGCCCACGGTCAAAGAGTGGCGGGCCATCTACAACACCTTCCGCCGGACCTCTCTGCCCCGGCACGATTTGGGCGCGGAGTTGGCCGGCAGCCCGCTGGGTGCTTTTGTAGCCCACCAGATCAGGCAGATGCCCGGCAACCTCATGCTCGATTTGTCGCTCATGCGCGGCGGGCTGGTCGAATGGGCGCGGCAGGGTCAGGGTTGGGTTGGACTGGGATCGCCGCGCCCCGACTTTCAACCCAATTTGTGGGACCCCCTCACCGACGAAGTCAAACCCCTTCGCCCCGACGAGCGCCTGCCCTATTTCGGCTTTCGTCTCATCCGGCGGGGGGAATGGTATTTGGCTGATAGAGAGAAGGTTCGTTATATTGAATAAGGCAGTTCCAAGAAAATAATTACTCAAATATTCGTGTTGCGTGTTGCGTCTTGCGTAAGATCAAACAGACGGAACACGCAACACGAATTTACTGATTTCACCATCAGGAGTTACCATTATGCCCACCATCCAAGCCTGGCAGCACATTTACAGCAATGTCGAGAAAGAGCAGTCGCCCCACCGGCAGGGCGGATTTCAGACCCTTTTTTACTCCAAAGCCGGCTTAACCCCCGCCGAGGTCGAGGAGATGGAAAGCCGCCTGCTTTATTTTCCGTCGCAGGTAGAGCCGGTCAAGCATCTTTTTTTCACCACCTCGACCGGCAAAGGGATCGTCGCCCAAATTGTCGCCCTGCCCGACCCCGACCAGTTTGGGCGCAAGGGGCGTTATCTGGCCCACAGTCTGGTTTTGGGCCGGAAAGCCTGGCCCAAATTGAAGCCGACCCATTCCGGGTGTTGGGTCGCTTTACTTTTATCACCAGCGTCAACGACGCTTTGCAGCGGGGTAACTTTCAAAGCGGCGACATTCCGCCGGTCAACCTCTCCCTGCCGCCCGACTCGACGGCGCAGCTTGCCGCTGCCCGAAGCTGGTCGCTGGCTGAATTGAGCAAACTGGCTCTGCTGGCCCTGCGGGTTGACCGGCAGGCCCAAAACCGTGAGGCGATCACCGTCAGCGGCGAGCCGGACGAGATTGAAAAAGCGCTGGCTGCGGCTTTTCTGGCCGCGCCGGCGGTCCTGCGCCCGCGTTGTTCCTTTGATACCTATTTTTATCGCTGCAATCTGGTGGCGACCTATTTCTGGGCCATCGGCCTGCCGGAGCCGCCCGCCAGCGCCCGATTTGCCCTGGTCAATGGAGGAACCCGGCAAGTGACCGGGGATGGTTCGGCCCAGCCGGAAACAGCCTACGAGCGCTGGGCCGTGGCAGTCATTTCGGCGGGCCGGCTGGACGAATTGGCCCGCCAGCGCGATGGAGCCTTTGCCCTGGCCGAGTGGCTGGAGGGACGCGACCATGTGGTATCGCTGTTGGACGCTGCTCCCCGTGAGGTGATTGAAGGGGTGTTGGAGGTCAATCCGGCGGCGGTGCAGGCCCGGCTGCGGCGCGAGGTCGGGGAGCAACTGCCACCGGCTTTGACCAGCGAGTGGCCGAGTCAGCTTTATCGCAATGTCCGGCCTGACCTTTATCAGCAGTTGCGCCGGGGT
>JAAUSP010000425.1 GCA_012032575.1 Anaerolineales bacterium
GAGTTGCCTCGGTTTGCCGGATCAAATCGGCCATTTGGGGCGAGCGCGAATAGGCAGCTTGAAAGGGAGTCCGTTCGGGGATAGCCTGGACACCATTCCATAAAGGACGCCAGCGAGGTAATGGCACAGTTTTAACCTGTTGGCACCATTGACGCAGGGCGCTCAGACCGTTCGTATCTTCATTACGAGGTTCGAGGGCCAACAGCGTAATCCGATGACCGCGCTCGGCCAGCGCTTTAATAAAATTGTAGGGGCGTACCCGGATGAGCGAAGGTAAATACGGGCTGATAAAGAGAATGTTTAATGAGTTCATAAAGTAAGAAATCCTGGTCAAAGCCTGGGCTGAAGCATAGACCCATCTGGGCCTCACCCCTACACTTGTTATTAAACTCCAAAAAAATGTGAATCCGCTAGGGAGAATATATGAAAAAGGTTAGAAAGATAGAATTGGACTAAATTTTGCTTGACAAGAAATAAGCTCTGTGATACCGTGCCCCAGTGGGCAAGTAGACATTAGAACACCGGACTTGCTAAGTTCATTGATCCAGAAGAATCAGGTTTATGTCCAACCGTTTGCCTTATTGGTTCCGACAAACATCTCTAATTCACTTTTTCCACGAGGTTGTTGCCTCTGAATTACCCTGGCCTTTTCCCTTAATTGGGTTGGGGTTGTTTAGAGTAGAGGAATGGTCGCTTGTGGGGCCGGCGCTGGTATTAGCCCTTTTGCCCTGGTTGGCTCACTGGCTGGTTTGGGGCTGGCCCACACGCCGGACCTATATGGGTGGAGCTTTGGCTCTGTTAGTAGTTAGTACACCAGTGGGTATCTGGGCTTCGTATGATCCAGCATTAAGCTGGCCCCTGTTATGGGACCCCTGCTTTGGCAGAGTCAGCCTTTTTTTTGCTTTCATCAATACTCAAGTTTCGCCGCACTGGTTAACTACCGGGCTGATAGGAGTGGCTGTTTTATTTGCCTTTTATTTTGTAGGACAGTATGACCATTTCCATTATCTGGAAGAATCAGGCTGGTTGGCTGATCTGGGCCGGTTGACCGGCTCTATCCTGCCCAGTTTTGTATTTTTTACGCCCCACCCCAACGCTGCTGCCAGTTTTTTGGAAAGTTCACTGTTGTTAAGCTTGGTTCTGGTCTGGCAGGCACGGGGTAACAAGAAGTTAATCTGGGGTGGTGCAGCCGCTTTGATTGCCTATGGACTGCTTATCTCCGCTTCACGGGGAGCATGGGTAGGCTTAGTGATAGCCGTCAGCCTGTGGGCTATACCCTTAATCCCGCACCGAAACTTGCGCTGGATAATTAGCGGAATAGTCGTTATTGCAGTTTTGGCTGGTATTTATGGAATAACGCAGATAATTCTGTCAGAGAGTCCCCCCTCTTTCCTGTCCTCAACAGTAGATACTGGGGTGAGTCGGCTCACCTTGTACCGCAACAGCCTCTATCTTTTGGGCGATTATCCGTTTACTGGCATCGGTTTGGGTGACACCTTTGGCATGGTTTATTCGCGTTATCAGCTTCTTATCCATGTGCCCTATTTAACCTACTCGCACAACCTCTTTCTTTCAGTAGGGTTGGGACTGGGCCTCCTTGGGTTGGCGGCACTGATTTGGTTATTAATTAGTTTCTACCTCTTTGTCATCCGGGTGGAGCAAGTGGGACTCAGTACACGGTACGCTCACCTTTTTCGATCTGCCTGGCTCGGAGCGACAATTACATTTATTCACGGGTTAACCGACGCCCCTCAATTTGCCGGGTCGGGTTGGACTATGCCGATGCTATTCGGTATTCTGGGATTAGCCGTAGCTATAGGGCGTTTGGCTTTTGAAGGGGAAGAAGAGGCCGGAATTCTTTCACTTCCTCATCATCGCCAGGTGGTCTGGCTGGTTGGTGGTCTTATCGTAGCTGTTTTGTTAGTCTGTGTACTTGTTTTTGGCGACCTCTATTGGGGGCGTGGTATGGGAATCTGGGATCCGTCCGCCAGACTCAAGCCGAACTTTCGACCCATCTGCCTGATACAACCCGTGCGATTGTGGCTGAAGCCGCAGTTGATGACTTTACCCATGCCCTCAGTATTAATCCTGTTCAACCCGTAGCAAATCGGCGGCTGGGCCTGATGGCCCTGGACCGGGAAAATTTTGAAACAGCAGTGGTCTATCTCAGCCAGGCTTATCACCAGGAACCGGGCAATCAGGCCACCTTAAAGGCGCTGGGTTATGCTTATCTTTGGACCGGGCAGCCAGACTCAGCCGAACCACTTCTCCGGCAACTTGACAATCAAAGTGAACTCGCTGAAGAACTGACCAACTGGAGTTTATGGTGGAACAACCATAACAAGCCAGAGTTGGCCGAATACGCGGGTGAAATGGTCCGCCGGCTATCAGCGGAGCCATAAACCCTATGTTCTATGAATCGCCGGGCCAGGCAGGATCAAAAAACTGTTGGATTTCCAGGAGATAGCCGTTCGGATCGCGCAAAAAGCAATGATAGAAGATGTCGTAATCCGGGTTAAAGGTAGGGGCTTGCTCAAAAGCGACCTCTTGGGCCTGCACGTATTGATACCAGCGATCGACGTCCGGTGTGACCAGGGTAAAGATAACACCATCTGGAGCTTGAGGCGCATCATCCCGCTGGCAAAGACCCAGATAGCCATCGCGGCTAACACGATAAATCCGGCATTTGCCCTGATCAAACACCAGGGCTAAGCCCAACTTTTCTTCATAAAAGTGGATCGAAGCCTGTAAATTGCGAGTATAGAGAAAAGTAACCTGCTGAGTAATAGGGGGATGCTTCATCTTTCAAATCCTATGACGTTTGCTGCACTCGCCGCAGTTCATCCTCCAGCCGCAGCCGGAACCGCTGCGCCGTGGGAACTGGGACAATCAGGTTAAAAACGTCAATCTTGTGGTTTAGTTTGACCAGCGCCTCTTCAAAACGAGCCACCGCCGCTTGCCAGGCGCCTCGCCGGCCGGGTTGGCCTGATAATGCTGCCAGGCCAGCCGCAGTTTATCCCGCGCCGCAGCTATCTCCCGCCGGATTTCCTTGTCGCGTTCGATCCATTCGGGGGCCATGTTGTTGTTTTGCAGCAGCCCAAAAGCCAACTCCTGGGCCGGGTCCAGGTAGGGGTTGGTGTTAAAACGGAAAGGCTTACCGTGTCCCCGCAGATTATCAAACTCCCCATTTTCCATCGCTTCCTGAATCCGTCGCTCGATCAAATCGGCCCGTTCCTGCTCACGCCGGGCGCGGGCGGCCTCGCTCGACTCCTCGGGTGGAGTCTGCTGGTCTTCCAAATTCGCTTTCAGGCGCTTTAACCGTTCTTCTCGCTGGCGTTTCGCTTGGCTCATATAAAAGTAACCCTACTCACCAAACGGGTTATTGGCCCCATTGACAAGTCTCCATAAGCGGTGAGGACTGAGCGGTATCTCCAAAATTTCCAGTCCTGGGATGCCCAGCGCATCCTCCAGCGCCTGGGCAAACAGCGGGCCGACCGGAATGGTCCCTGCTTCGCCCGTGCCTTTAATCCCCAACGGGTTAAGCGGCGAGGGAGTTTCCTCATGCCCCAAGTCCATTTTGGGCACGTCCAGCGAGGTGGGCAGCAGGTAATCCATAAATGAGGCATTGAGCAATTGCCCGTTTTCATCGTAAACCAACTGCTCATAAAACGCGTTGCCAATCCCCTGGGCCACGCCGCCATGCACCTGCCCTTCGACAATCATCGGATTGATCACCCGCCCGCAGTCGTGGACCACCACATATTTCAGGATTTTGAGGTTGAAGGTCTCCGGGTCAACCTCGACAATCATGGCGTGCGCGCCGTTGGCCGTTGCCCCCATTTTAGGGCCAAAATAAGCCGTGGACTCCAATCCTGGCTCGGCATCCGGTTCGACCGCCCCGCGCAGCGGATTGGCTTTGGCCGCCAGAGTTGCCAGGCTGACTCGCGCCTCCGGTGCGCCGCGCACCTGGGCAAAGCCATCCACCAGTTCGATGTCGGCCTCGCTGGCTTCCAGATGTTCAGCCGCCAGTTTAAGCGCTTTCACCCGTACATTCTGCGCCGCCGCGTTCACCGCCGAACCGGCCACCACCGCCCCTCGACTGGCAAACGTGCCGGTGCCCCAATTGAACTGGCCGCTGTCGCCGGTGGAAACATAAATATTCTCAACCGGAACCCCCAGCGCATCGGCGGCAATCTGGGCAAACGAGGTATAATGGCCCTGTCCCTGCGTGCCGACCCCCGTCACCACCGTCACCTTGCCACTCGACTCCACCTGCACCCGCGCCCCCTCATACGGCCCAATACCCGTCCCTTCCACATACATCACCAATCCAATCCCCACCTTTTTCTGCAAAGCTTCGCTTTGGACTCCAATCTCCCCTGCGCCCCTGCGCCCCTGCCCCTCTGCTCTCTTCTGTTGAAATTCACCCCAACCGATCATCATCTTGGCTTTATCCAGCACTGCTTCGTAATTGCCGCTGTCGTAGGTCAGCTTGGTAAAATCTTGGTAGATGATTTCGTTGGACCAGGGAAACTGATCCGACGGGATCAGGTTGCGGCGGCGGATTTCGGTCGGGTCGAGGCCCAGTTCTCTGGCGGCCAGATCGAGAAAACGCTCCATCACAAAGACGCCGTGCGGCCGCCCCGCCCCGCGATAGGGGGCGACAATGGTTTTGTTGGTGAACACCACTTTGAATTCAGTCTGGTAATGAGGCACCACGTAAGGCCCCAGCAGGGTACACTGGGTGTTGAGCGGCAGGGTCAAGCCGTAAGGGTCATACGCGCCGGTATCGTGCAGAAAAAAATCTTTGACCCCCAGGATTTTACCCTCTTTGGTCAGGGCAATCTCCGAGTCGTGGACCTGGGCGCGGTCGTGGGAGGTAGCATAAAAATGCTCCTGCCGGTCCTCGATCCACTTGACCGGCCGGCGCAACTGCATGGCCGCCCAGGGAATCAGCGTTTCTTCGGGGTAAAACATCATCACCTTGGGACCAAACCCGCCGCCGATGAACGGCGCAATCACCTGCACCTGCCGCTCCGACAGCCCTAACATCCGGGCCAGGCCGTTTCGGATAGGCAGCGGGGCCTGAGTCGAGTCCCAAACGGTCAATTTCTGGGCCAGCGGGTCATATTGGGCCACCACGCCCCGGCCCTCCATTGGCGAGGCGGTGCCGCGGTCGTAATGAAAGCGCCGGGTGATAACCAGATCGGCTGTAGCCCTGGCTATTTCGTAATCGCCTTTGCGCTGAATGACGTGAGCGGCCATATTGTGGCCCAAATCTTCGTGAATGACCGCTGCTTCGTCGGTCAGGGCCGCTTCCAGGTCCAGCACCGGGTCGAGCGGGTCGTACTCTACGCTGATCGTTTCAACGGCGTCTTCGGCCAGATAGCGGCTTTCGGCCACCACCATCACGATGGCCTCGCCCACGTGCCGGACTTTTTCTTTAGCCAACTGTCCCCCGGTACGCTCATTGAAAACCACATATTCGGCGGGAGGAGGCGGCACCAGCAGCGGTGAGGGTTGCCAGAAATCGCCCAGGTCGGCGGCGGTATACACGGCAACCACACCAGGCATATTTTTGGCCGTTTCCAGGTCAATATTCAGAATCCGGGCGTGGGCATAATCGCTGCGCTTGAAGGCAACATGCAGCATACCGGGAATGTGAATATCGTCCACAAACTGTGCCTGCCCCGTCAGCAGTTGCGGGTCTTCGTTGCGCTTGATGCGCTCACCGAATGTCTGGGTGGTCATAACAAATTCTCTCCAAACAAGGTTTTGAGATGTCTGGCGTGTTGCGTCTTGCGTCGTGTCTAACGGAAGACGCACCACGCCCTACGCACCACGCATCTTTTCTGCGGCAACCTTCACCGCCTCGACAATATTCTGATACCCGGTGCAGCGGCACAGATTGCCCGAAATGGCCTCGCGGATTTCTGCTTCGTCGGGGGCGGGATTTTCTTCCAGAAATGGAACCAGGGTCATCAAAAAGCCGGGGGTGCAGTAGCCGCATTGCAGGCCGTGCGCTTCCCAAAACCCTTGCTGTAACGGATGCAGCGTTTGCCCATCCGCCGACAAACCCTCCACTGTCATCAACTCGTGGCCATTGGCTTGCACGGCAAACATGATGCAGGAGCGCACCGGCTGCCCATCGAACAGAATCGTACAGGCCCCACAAACGCCGTGCTCACAGCCCACATGTGTCCCGGTCAAGCCCAAATCGTGGCGCAAAAAGTCGCTCAAGAGCAGCCGGGGTTCAATCGTGCGTTGGTATTGTATCCCATTGACGGTGAGGGTGACGGTGAATAAACTACTCATCAGCTTCCTTTCTACGTCAAACGTTTAACGTTTGAACGTTAAACGCTTTTGCTCGTTCAACCGCCTGCATCAAAACCCGCCGGGCCAGTACTCCGGCCAGATGACGCCGAAATTCGGCGGAGGCGTGGATGTCGCTGTTCAGTCCCTTGTCGGCCTGCTTGATCCCCGCCAGGGCGCCGGGCGTGAACGATTTTCCCAGTGACGCCTCGAAATCCTTCTGGCGGTACACGCAGGGGCCGGCGCCGGTCGATAGCAGGGTAGTGCCGCTGCCGGACACGAACCTATTGCCGGTGACCTGGACTGGCCCTGCACCCGTCTTCGAGATGGTCTCCGCGGCTTCCAGCCGGCTCTGCACGACCTTGAGGCGCCCGGCAGCCGCCACCGTCTCGAGCCGGATGTCGTCCGAGGCGCGCAGCACGCTGCGGCGCGAGGCGAATACCTGCATGTTATTGGCGGCTAAGGTATCGTCA
>JAAUSP010000426.1 GCA_012032575.1 Anaerolineales bacterium
TCGTAGCGCATTTTCAGCCAGCGATTTACCATTCAGGCCGAGCCAACAGGGACCCGGACTCGAAACAATCGTTCGTCCAGCCGATACACCCCCACCAAATCTTCTTCCGCCTGACGCTCTTTTTCCAGATAATCAACCGGCCACTGCGCCGGCAGCAACAGCCGTCCCACCCAGGCCATATAAGCAATCCCAACCGCTACAATCACCAACCCCAACGGCGCAAAATCCAATAAGCCGTAGCCAGCTACCCCGCGATCACGCAGCAAGGTGCTGACCACAATATTGGTTGTGGTTAGCAGGGTGGCCATGCCGCCCAGGATGGTGGCAAAGGCAAGCGGCAGCAGCAGCCGGGCTGGGTTAACCCCGGCCTTGCGGCCTGCTCCTGAAACAGCCGGCAGCAGCACCGAAGCCGCCGCAATGTTGTTCATAAACAGGGAAAGAAACGCCCCGGCCAGCATCACCACTACCACCAGCCAGCTTTCACGGGTTCCGGCCACCCGCAACAGCACGTTGCCCACCTGCTCGGTTACGCCGGTTCGCCGCAACCCCTCGGCCAGGATAAAGATCGCCAGAATGGTAATGACCGCCGAACGACTGAAGCCGGAGAATACTTCCTGAGAGGTTAGAATCCCGGTCAAGCCCAACGCGATCACGGTCAAGAGGGCCACCAGATCGGCTCGCAGGCGGTCACTCAACAATAAGGCAATGGAGACAGCCAGGATTCCAAAAGTGAGCAGGAGTTGAAAATTCATAAGCGACAGCGAAGGCTAAATCAACTTTGTCGGGCCTTTCCTGCCGCCGGAAACCCGGTCTGCTCGATGGCCTGCCATAGCCGTTGCGACACTGCGGCGGGTAATTCAGCCTGCCCGTAGCGCCGGTACAGGCTGACTGTTTTGCGGGTGGTATCTACGACAATGCGGCAGTTAAAGCAGTCGGCCAGGTGCTGTTCCAGCTCAGTGCATAGCGAGGCGGCTAATTCGCCGTCAATATAGGCGGAGAGATGTTGGCAGAATGGGCGGCAATGAGCTTCAGGCATCGTTGGCCTCCTGCATCGGCCGGGTGGCAAAATAGCCCGACAACAAGTCGCGCAGCTTTAGCCGGGCGCGGTGCAGCCGCACTTTGACTGTCCCTGCCGACAGCCCCAGCACCTCGGCGGTTTCCTCAGTAGACAGACCTTCCAGGTCGCGCCAGATGAAGACAATCCGCAGCGCGGGCGGCAGATGGGTGATTGCTTCGGCCATCACTGCCTGCAATTCCGCCGAAAGCAGCTCATCTTCTGGGGCGTGCGACCAATCAATAAAGAATTGGGGGGTAAAAACATCCTCACCGGCGGCGTCATCGGCTTCATCCACCGAGAGCGTCTCCGGCTGGCTCGCGCCGCGCCGCCGCCGCGACAGGCAGGCGTTGGAAGCTATCCGGTACAGCCAGGTGGCTAACTGAGAGCGTCCCTCAAAGCGGGGCAAAGCTTTGAGGGCGTTGAGAAACGTTTCCTGCAAGGTTTCTTCGGCATCTTCCACATTGCCGCACATGCGCAGGGCCACATGATAAACCCGGTTCTGATGGGTGGTCACAATTTCGGCCAGGGCAGTCTGGTCGCCCTGTTTGGCCCGCTCGATCAGGGCTAATTCATCCACAAAAGAATGCTCCGTAAAACAGCAGTTCACGGCGTGAGCGATTCTCACGCCGTGAAGGGAGTTTGATTTAGAATGAATTATAGCCCTGACCGGGAGAGACGCAAGACCGCCGGAGGGTGATAGGCGGGTGATAGGCGCACGGCCTATCTCAACGACGAATGCCTCAGGTGCCGCCGGGGGCGCAGGCAGCCGCACTGATCGAGTTGGAACTCCCGCCCTTGACGGTAGAGGCAAAGGTGGAAAGTTTCTTCTGAACGTGCATCTGGCCGCAGACCGGGCAAACAACCTCTTTGATGGCCCCGGCGCTGCGCACAAGTTTTTCAAACGATTGGCCGCAGCTCAAACAGTCAAATTCATACAACGGCATAATCAGGCCTCCTGTAGCGCGGCGACAACGCGCTCCAGCCGGGCGCGGGCTTCGGTGGCGATGGGTTGCAGGGCCGGGTCGGCCATCACACCCATCATCAGCAGCGGGTCAATCAGGCCCACGTCTACCCAGCCATCATCAGCCAGGGCGACGGTAACGTTACAGGGCAACAACAAGCCCACCTGCGGCGCGGCACTCAGGGCGCGATAGGCCAGGGGCGGATTGCATGCGCCCAGGATTTTATAGGGACGAAAATCCACATCCAGCTTTTGTTTAAGGGTGGCTTTGACATCAATTTCGGTCAATACACCAAAACCTTCGGCTTTAAGGGCCTCGATCACCCGGCTCAGAGCAGCTTCGTAGGGGGTGTTCAGGCGGACGGTCAAACCCAATTGGTCGGCAACAGTGTTCATCTAACCTCCAAGGTAATATGATTATCATGAAGTTAGATGCCGTTAAACCAAAAAGGTTACACTTTTACATTTAAGAGGAAGCCGGTGCGGCCTTACTCCTGAGCTTTCGGGGATAGTTTCGCAGGGTGCAAACAATCCAGCGCCAATGGACCGCCAAATGGATGCTCACAATCAGCACAATGGCCAGACTGGCCCAACCGTGGAACTCTACCCAATCGGGGCGGGTGAAACTGAAAAGCACTGCGTGATAGGCAGGATTGCGCCCGCCTCGATACCCCCACCCGGCAGAACCAGCCAGATCACCAGGCCGGATAAGCTGGTCAGCGAAAAAGAGGTCAGCAGCAGGCTGTCCAGAGCAAAATTCAGCCGGGCCTGGGCCGAAGTTCTGCCCCAAAAACGATCCATCATACATGTCACCCACCGCCAATGAAGCGCCAAATGGATGATGACTCCGGCCAGAGTTATTACACTGAGCCAGGCATGGAACTCTTTGGCAGTGTAGCGGGTCAATCCCAAAAACGATACCTCTGCGCCGCTTCGCCCTGTAGGAAAAACCAACCATAAGCCTAATCCCAGGAAGACAGCAACCGTAAAAAGGGTAAAGAGGCTAACATCCAGCCAGAAATTGAGCCTGGTTTTGCTGATCATCGTTACCTGCCTGTTTCATTATTGAGAGTTTAATTGACCCCCATCCTGATTGTACCAACAAACTATGGAGAAACGATGGAGATCGTTTGGGGAAGTGCTGGAAATGCGGGCAGGAAAGTCGAGTTTGGGAGATGAACCTATCTCCATCAGTTGTCCATGTCCTCTCCATCATATCTCCATAATCCTTTGATAAGATAGTGACAGATGAGTGAAATTTTTAACGAAAGGAACCTATTCAATGCTCAAGAGTATTTTGATTGGAACAGTAGTGGTTATTCTGCTCGGTGCAGTAGCCGTTGGCTTTTACGACTCGATGCGCGGGGCCAGCAGTTTTAGCCTGCCCCAGTGGAACAGCGCCCAAGCTCAAGGTCAGGGCGGAGGCCATGGCAACGGTCAAGGCGGTGGGCACCAGGGTCAGGGAAACGGCCAGAATCAAGGCCAGGGACAGAGTCAAGGAAACGGACAGGGACAAGGCCAGGGACAAGGCCAGAATCAAGGTCCTGGCGGCAATGGGCAGGGGCAAGGACAAGGCCAGGGCACACCAGTTGAGCATACCTGGGTGACGCTGCAAGGAACCGTTTCTTCTTTGACGGCCAACAAACCCTGACCGTGGAGACCGGCGAGCGCGGCCAACTCGAGCTGTGGTTGGGCCGGCGGGCTACGCCGAGCAACAGGGCATAACCTTTAATCCCGGCGACGCCGTGACCGTCCTCGGTTTTGACTCTCCGAACGGCCCCTTCCAGGCCGGCGAGATTACCAATAATACCAGCGGCGCGACCCTCTACCTGCGCGATCCGAATGGCCGCCCCTTGTGGGCCGGTCAAGGCAATGGTCAGGGGAACGGCCAGAGGAATGGTCAGGGTCAAGGTTCAGGTCAGGGGAATAATAATTAGGCCGGATACGAAACTTTTAACGCTGACGAGGAGAAACACCGATGTCTAATCCGCAACAGTCCCCCTTACCCCAACGCATCTGGAATTCAATCTTTCGCGGGCCAGTGGTTCCCCGCGACGACCGCGAACGCAAACTGATGGTGGTCGAGAATCTGGTTTTGCACCTCCACCCGACTACCCTGCCGGAAAAGACCCTGCAATTCAGCCTCACCTGGGGCCTGGGCGGGATGGCGGCGGTGCTGCTGCTGGTCTTGATTGTGACCGGGGTGATGCTGATGTCAGCCTACACCCCCTCCCCGGATCGGGCCTACAACGACATTCTGGCCCTGCAAACCAATATCTGGTTTGGACAGTTGGTCCGCAATCTGCACCACTGGAGCGGCAACGCTATGCTGGTGGTGGCCTTCCTGCACATGCTGCGCGTATTTTTTACCGGCGGCTTTCGCGCGCCGCGCCAGTTCAACTGGCTGCTGGGGCTGTCGTTGCTGCTGCTGACGGTAGCGGCCAATTTTACCGGCTATTTGCTGCCCTGGGATCAACTGGCTTTCTGGGCCATCACCATCGGCACCGGGCTGATTGAGTACATCCCGTTCATCGGCCCCTGGCTGCAGCGGGTCATCCTGGGCGGGCCGGAGGTCAGCGCGGCCACCCTGCTCAATTTCTACAGTTTGCATATCGCCCTGATCCCCATCGGACTTCTCGGCATTGCCTCATTCCACTTCTGGCGGGTCCGCAAAGACGGCGGGGTGGTGGTGCCGCGTGCCCCGGCTGAGGCAGTTGACGCCAAACCCAAACGAGTCACCACCATTCCCCACCTGGTCCAGCGCGAGTTGGTTGTTGCCCTGGTGCTGCTGGCCGGGTTGTTTTTGTTTGCCATGCTGGTTGACGCGCCGCTGGAAGAATTGGCTAACCCCGATCACAGTCCCAACCCGGCCAAAGCTCCCTGGTATTTTATGGGCATCCAGGAATTACTGCTCCACTTTCACCCCCTGGTCGCGGCGCTGCTCATTCCGCTGGCAGGGCTGGGGACGCTGGCAATTTTACCCTACCTGGACGCCGACCTGGACAGTATCGGTATCTGGTTTCGCTCAGTCAAAGGCCGCTGGATGGGCCTGACCGCTGTGGTTGTTGGCCTGCTGGTGACGCCGCTGCTGGTCATCGCCGACGAATATTGGCTGGATTTCCCCGGCTGGCTGCCCAGCCTGCCGACCCTGCTCAGCAACGGCCTGGTCCCGCTGGCCCTGATTTTGTTGTTATTGCTGGGTTTTTATGAGGGCATGAAAAAGGGCTTCGCCGCCACCCGCTGTGAAACCATCCAGGCCACCTTTATTCTGCTGCTGACCGCCCTTGCCGTCCTGACCGCCATCGGCATCTGGTTTCGCGGGCCGGGCATGGCTCTGGTCTGGTGAGTCAAGAGATTGGCGATTGGAGATTGAATCTCTAATCGCCAATCTCTAATCCCCAGGCAATTATCTACTATTGTGAGAAAATAACATGACAACAGATCAATCCAACCTCACCACCGAACCCACTCGCCGGGATTTTTTGAAGCTGGCCTGGCTGGGGTTAGGGGCCGTAGCCCTGGCCGAAGCCGGAGGCATGGCCGTAGCCTTTTCCATCCCCCGGCTGGGCGCAGGCGACTTTGGCGGAATTATCAGCGCCGGGGCGGTGGACGATTTTCCGCCCAATTCGGTCACACCGTTCAACCAGGGCCGCTTTTACCTGTCGCGCCTGGCCGATGGCGGCTTTCTGGCGCTGTACCGCAAATGCACCCATCTGGGCTGCGCCGTGCCCTGGGACCAACCCAAAGGGGAGTTCTTGTGCCCCTGTCATGCCTCGGCCTTTGACGCCAGAGGCGAAGTGCTGAACCCGCCCGCCCCACGCGCCCTCGATTTATTCCCGGTCATTATTGAAGACGGGGTGGTGAAAGTGGATACCGGCACCATCATTCAGCGGGACCGCTTCGATGCGGCTCAGGTTGTGTATGATTAAAGGAAAGTTGGAGAACCTATGAGAAGCTGGAGTGTGATAGGATTAATCGCCACGGCTGTGATTGCCCTGGCTTTGCCGGTGTATGCGTTTAACGAAAGCAGTCGCATGGACGCTGCTCAAGCCCGGCTGCTAACCGAGTCGGTTGAGCAGGGCGAAATGATCTACGCCGAGAATTGTGTGGTCTGTCACGGGGCCGACGGCCAGGGGATCGGGACTTATCCCGGCCTGAGCCATGAGGGGGTCCGGGCGATGGATTACGAAACCCTGTTCAAAACCATCGAGCGAGGCCGCTACGGCACAGCGATGGCTGCCTGGGGCGTCAACGAGGGCGGGGTGCTCAACAGCCAGCAGCTTGACCAGTTGATTGCCATGCTCCAGAACGGCGACTGGACCCAAACCGCCCGCGCGGTGGATGCAGCCGGGCTAAACCCGCCAACTGTGCTTGCCGTTGAGATTCCGGCGGAGGCCCTGACCGAAGTCGCTAAATTACCGCATGGTCAGGTGCTGGCCGAAGCGCTACCCCTGTATGTAGCCAACTGCTCCGGCTGTCACGGGCCGAGCGGCGAAGGCACGGCGATTGCGCCGGTGCTGAACGACGCCATCCTGAGCAGCCAAAAAACGACGAGGAATTGCGCCGGATCATCACCAACGGCGTGTCCGGCACCCTGATGGCCGGCTGGGGCAAGGTGTTTTCGTCAGAGGAAATTGTTGGCCTGGTCGGCTTGATCCGCAACTGGGCGGAAATCCCGCCCGGCCTCATCCCCGCGCCCGAACTGCCGCCCCTGGCCAGCAGCGATGCCGAGGTGATTGCCGCCGGGG
>JAAUSP010000427.1 GCA_012032575.1 Anaerolineales bacterium
ATATCTAAAAATTCCCTCCTAAAAAAGACTTAAGATTCACACCCAGCCACCCCATTATACCAAACCTGCTTGGGCCTGACAATAGTCACTTAGCCGGGTATGCCCACCTGGACCTTAAAGGTTGGGCAAGTTATTAAGGTCGGCCAAGTTGTTTGACGAAGCCCGAACACCTGTGCTATACTCACTACGTAAAAATTGGCCGAAAGTTGCAGTTGGGTAGTTCAAAAAAAATGAGTTGCTCAATATTCGTGGTGCGTC
This sequence comes from Anaerolineales bacterium, assembly GCA_012032575.1. The sequence goes on from JAAUSP010000427.1 coordinate 259, forward strand.
TTGCGTCTTCCGTTTTGCGCACCACGCACCACGCACCACGTGACCGAGGTTTTTACCGTGCTTATTGAATTAAATATTGCCGATTTTGCGATTATTGATAAGCTGAACCTGGCTTTTCACTCGGGCTTTAACGTGCTCACCGGCGAGACCGGTGCGGGCAAATCCATCATCATTGACGCGGTCAGCATGCTGCTGGGCGGGCGGGCCGATACCACTTTTGTCCGGGCCGGGTGCGACCGGGCACGGGTGGAGGGTGTTTTTCGCCTCTCAACCAATTTGCAGGCTGCCGTCAATCCCATCCTTGAGCGCGAAGGATTGGAAGGCGAAGCGCCAGACACCCTGGTGCTGGGCCGCGAGCTGCGCAGTACCGGCCGAAACTTCTGCCGGGTTAACGGCAGCACCGTCAATTTGAGCATTTTGGAAGAAATTGCGGCGGTGCTGATTGACATTCACGGCCAGAGCCAACACCTCAGCCTGATGCAGGTCCGCCAGCACCAGGTTTTTCTGGATCGTTACGCCGGGCTGGACGAGCAGCGCGAAACCCTGACCGCCGAAATGCGCCAACTGCGCCGGGTGCGCCAGGAATTGGCCGATTTGCAGCGCGACGAGCAGAAATTGGCCCGGCGAATAGATCAACTCGCGTTCCAGGTAGAAGAAATCGGGGCGGCCAAATTAAAGCCGGGCGAAGAAACCGAGCTGACCGTCGAGCGCAACCGATTGGCCAACGCCGAACAACTCGGCCAGTTTGCCGGCGAAGCCTATCGCCTGTTGCTTGAAAGCAGCGCCGATGAGCAGCCTTCGGCGGGCGATTTGCTGGCCCAGGCCGCGCGGGCCATCGGCAATCTGGTCAAATTGGACTCCAGCTTGCAGGAGCAGCAGCAGCAGATTGACAACCTGACCTATCAATTGGAGGAACTGGCCGGCGCTGTGCGCGACTACAGCGAAAATATTGATTTTGACCCCACCCGCCTGCAAGAAGTCGAGGAGCGGCTGGGCCTGATATTTAGCCTCAAACGCAAATACGGCAACTCCATCGAAGAAATTATCGAGTTTGGGCAACGGGCGCAGGCCGAATTGGATCACATCAGCCACAGCGAAGAACGGATCGAAGAACTGCGCCAGCTTGAAGAAGCGCACCGGCGCAGCATCGGGCAAATGGCTCTGGCGCTGTCGGAGGCCCGACGGGCCGCCGGTCAAACCCTGGCCCAGGGCGTGGTGGTCCAACTGGCCGACCTGGGTATGGCCAAAGCCGATTTTGCCGTCGAGCAGACCTGGAATGACGACCCCAACGGCGTTTATGTTGAAACCGAACAAGGCCCCAGAACTCTGGCCTGCGACGAGCGCGGGGTTGACCGGGTTGAATTTTTGATTGCTCCCAATCCCGGCGAACCGCTCAAACCGCTGATCAAAGTAGCCTCCGGCGGCGAAACCAGCCGGGTTATGCTGGCCCTCAAAACCGTGCTGGCCGCCGCCGACGAAACCCCCACCCTGATCTTTGACGAAATTGACCAGGGCATCGGCGGGCGGATTGGCGGCGTGGTGGGCCGGAAATTGTGGGAACTTTCCCACGCAGGTCAGCATCAAGTCCTCTGTGTTACTCACCTGCCTCAAATTGCCGGATACGGCGATACCCATTATCATGTCACCAAACGAGTCCGCGATGCGCGAACCCATACCGGCGTGGAAACGCTGGTGGGAGACAATCGGGTGGAAGAATTGGCCCAGATGCTTGGCGCACTGAGCCAGAGCACCCGCGACAGCGCCCGCGAAATTCTAACCGAAGCCGCCGGATTAAAATTGTGAATTGTGAATCATCCCATCGGGATAGCCTTATGGTCTGAATTGTGAAAGGTTTTCATCGTTCACAATTCACAATTCACAATTCACAATTCACAATTAAGTCATGTACTATCGCCCCGAAGAAAAAAAGCGCGGTGCGCTTTTGACGTTTGTTTTATATACCCTCCTGGCCGTGATGCTGGCGATGTTTGGGTTGCTGGTGGGGATTTATGTGGGCTACTTCAACATCGAGACGCCTACCCTGGCCAAGCAGTTTGAGCCAACCCCCACGCCGACCGTCCCGCTGTGCTTTATGTGGGCGATGGCGACACCTATTTTGCCCAGGGCAAACTGAATGAAGCCATTGCCGCTTACCAGCAGGCCATCGAGATTGACCCGGCCAATGATGTACCCTATATGCGCCAATCGCGCCTGCTGATCTTTACCCGCGATACCGGCCGCGCCCTCGACCAGGCGGCGCAAGCGGTCGCCCTGAATCCCAACAATCCCGAAAATTTGGCTCACTACTGCCGCGCCCTCGATTGGGAGGCGCGTTATGCCGAAGCGTTTGATGTGTGCGGCTGCGCCACCGAATTGTATCCCACCTATGCCGAAGGCTATGCCTTTCTGTCAGAAGTATATGCCGATACCGGCAATTGGCGGGACGCTCAGGCGAATGCTCAAAAGGCGCTGGATTTGAACTTTCAAAGCATGGACGCCCACCACAACATGGGCTACGCCATGGAAGTGCAGGGCCGCTACCCGGAGGCTGTCAAATTCTACGATAACGCCATCACCCTGGCCCCCAACCTGGCCCCGCTTTATGTGGCAGCCGGGCGAATTTATCAAAACAGTATCGGCGATTACGAAACTGCCGCCGAGCGCTTTAAAAAAGCCATCAAATTAAGCCCGTTCGACCCGGAAGCCTACGATTTGTTGGGGTGGACCTATTACCTGAACGGCGATTACGTCCGGGCCATCAATGCCCTGGAACAAAGCCTGGGGGTTGACCCCAACTATGTCAACCCCTTTCGCAAGGAGAGCGCCTGGGGTCATCTGGCCACGGTTTACTACACCCGCCAGAACTTCGAGAGCGCGATCGAATATTTCCCCAAAGCCATCGAACTGGCCGAAGGGGAACTGCTGCGGCGGGTTCGCCAGGTGGAAATCCACACCGAAACTCAAACCCTGACCGGCCCGGCGGCCCGGCCTGTTCTGCGCGGCCGTTTTAGCCGGGCCGCCGACACCCTCAACTTTATCGCCCGGCTTCAGCCCGTCAACTACACCAGCGCCCCCGCCGTCGAAACCGAGCAGTCGTGCGCCGACCTGCTGGCTCAATCCATCAAGGGTGAAACCCTCCTGCTCGGTCCCACCGAGTCGCTAACCGCGACCCAGGTTTTCAGCCAATCCAGCGGCACAGCCACGCTCGACCCACCAACGGCAACCTTTTCCTCGACCTACAGAAACTGCCGCAGCCCGCAACCACCCCCTACGAAATCAAAGTCTCCTTCTGGCCCAATCGCACCGACAGCGTCGGCTTTTTCCAGCCCCAGCCCGATGGCCGGGCGCAGGTCAATATCAAATTCGAGGAAAAATCTCTGGCCCCGATTGAATACTATTATCAATTGGGCCTGGCTTACGCCTTTCTGGATAATCCCCAGTGTAATGAGGCAGTACCCTGGCTTTTAAAAGCGCTCGAAATTGATAGTTCCGGCTACAATCCCGCCTGGTATGGCTTGCGAGCGGAATATTGCCCCAGTTCCAATACTCCCCCCACGCCCATCCCCACCTGGACCCCTGAGCCGACAGACCAGCCGCAATAAAAAAGTCCACAGACGCGAAGCGCACAGATGCACACAGATAATTTTTTAAGTTTATCTGTGTCTATCTGAGTGTATCTGTGGACCGTAATTTTTAAGCCTTTGGACTTATTTATCGTCCAGCGCCGCTACCCCTGGCAGTTCAATTCCTTCCAGAAATTCCAGGCTGGCCCCGCCGCCGGTGGAAATATGGCTCATTTGATCGGCCAGGCCGGACTGCTCTGCTGCTGCCGCGCTGTCGCCGCCGCCGATGATGGTGGTGGCACCTTTTAGCCCGGCCAGCGCTTTGGCAATGGCAAAGGTCCCCTCGGCAAAGCGGGGGAACTCAAACACGCCCATCGGCCCGTTCCAGACCACCGTTTTGGCCGCCGCCAGCCGGTTGGAGAAGTGCGCAATGGTGGCCGGACCAATATCGAGGATCATCCAATCGGCCGGAACTTCGTCAACCGGCACGATTTTGGCCTCGGCATCGGCCTTGAACTCAGTGGCGATGACACAGTCAACCGGCAGAATCAATTTGTCGGACTGCTCGGCCAGCAGTTTCTTGGCCGTCTCTAACGCCTCGGCTTCCACCAGCGATTTGCCGACGTTATGGCCCTGCGCCACAAAAAAGGTGTTGGCCATCCCCCCGCCGATAAGCAGCGAGTCCACTTTGGACAGCAAATTCTCGATTACCGCAATCTTGTCGGAGATTTTGGCTCCGCCCATAATGGCTAAGAAGGGCCGTTCGGGGTCGGCCAGCGCTCTGCCCAGATATTCCAGCTCCTTTTCCATCAGAAAACCGGCCACAGCGGGGCGCAGCGTTTTTAGTCACACCTTCGGTGGAGGCGTGGGCGCGGTGGGCACTGCCAAAGGCATCGTTGACATAAATATCGCCCAACGCGGCCAGCTTGGCCGAAAAGGTTGGTTCGTTTTTCTCTTCCTCTTTGTAAAAACGGGTGTTTTCCAGCACGATGACATCGCCGGGCTGCATGGCCTGGCAAGCCACTTCGACGGCCTCGCCCACGCAGTCATCCAACTGTTTGACCGGCCGGCCTAACAACTCCTGCAATTTGGCCGCCACCGGTCCCATTGAATACTTCATATTGCGCTCACCTTTGGGCCGGCCCAGGTGGCTCATCAAAATAACCCCGGCTCCATTGTCGAGCAGGTAATTGATCGTCGGCAGGGCCGCCTGGATGCGGCGGTCGTCGGTGACCTGGCCACCTTCCATCGGCACATTAAAGTCAACCCGCACTAATGCGCGTTTGCCTTGCACGTCAATATCTTTGATGCTTTTCTTATTCATACTTTTTTCCTTTCAGAAACGGTAGACAAGTTTAATTTGGCCCCCTGGTTTCATTTTACTATTAGCGCTGACAAAGCACAAAAACATTAAAAACGTATCTGCTCACCAACTAAACTATTTATTACGAGTCTAAGGCTGAGGCTAAGGCTAAGAGGATACAGCCCTACTTAGCGGCTGCGGGTCACGCCGATTCGCTCACAGAATTGAATGACCGGGCATTTGCTGCACCAGGGCGAAGTAGGGTGGCAGAGGGTCTGGCCCATGCTGACCAACAGGCCGTTGTACTCGATCCAGTATTCCGGCGGCAGTTTGGCCCGCAACGCAAATTCGGTTTCTTCGGGGGTTTTGGTTTGCACATAGCCCCAGCGGTTGGAAATCCGGTGGACGTGGGTATCCACGCAGATGCCGGGCAGGTTGTAGCCGGCGGTCAGCACTAAATTGGCCGTTTTCCGGCCCACGCCGGGCAGTTTGAGCAGGGCGTCCAGGTCAGCCGGAACGCGACCTTCGTACTCGTCAATCAGCTTTTGGGAAACATCAATAATATTTTTGGCCTTGGTCCGATAAAAGCCGACCGGATAAATGGTTTCGGCGATTTTTTCGGGCGTCTGGCGGACCATGTCGTAAGGATTGTCGGCAACGCTGAACAGGCGCGGCGCGACCACTGCCGTGAGCGTATCTTTGGTGCGCAGGCTGAGAATGGTGGCGATGAGCACATGGTAGGGGTTGCGCTCGCTCCGGGCCATGTCGTCCACCAGCCCCGGCTGCCACTGTTGAGCGCACTCGCGCAGAATAGTGATAACTTCGTGAATTTCGTGGTCTCGCATACTTTTCCTGGAAGAATGGAAGGATGGAGGACTGGAGGATTGGAGGATTGGAAAGTGACCAACCTTCCAACCTTCCAATCCTCCATTACCCTCCCCCACTCTTCTTTGTTTCATAGCGGCTGTTCGGCACTTTGCCGTCAGCCCGGACGAGGAAGCGTTCGTACTCAAACCCGCCGCCGCTGAACTCGACCAAAACGCCGCCTTTTTGCTTTTCCAGCTTAACCAGTTCCTTGCCGCGCAGCCCCTGCATAATCACCTGCATCTGCTGCTCCGACAATTCGCCCTCCTGTTCGCGCAGGCCGGCCAATTTATCCAAAAAATTGCCCAGCTTGCGCAAATCCGCCGGAGCCAGACCGGCCAGGGCTGGAACCAGGGCGCTCAGCTTCCGCGCCCATTGTAAGGTGGGAAAGTCAACGGGACCGGCCATAGCCGCGTACCTCCTGTTCATAATTGAACTATTGAATAAGATGATGCCTGATACGTGATGCGTAAAATTTTTCACGCATCACGCATCACGTATCACGTATCACGTTTTCCCCAAAACTCCCTCGCCACCCTCGACCTCCGCGGATTGTTGACCGGCTGATAATCGGACGGCAAAAGCGCCTCTTCAAATTTGGCACTGCTGATATTTTCGGCCTGGGCCAGATTGGTCTCGCGCAGGTCGGCCCCGGTGAGGTTGGCCTTAAAAAATATGGCGCGGGCCAGTTTCGCCCCGGCGAAAACAGCGCCGGCTGCATGAACCAGCGACAGGTCGGCCTGGGTCAAATCGGCGCGGGTCAAATCGGC
>JAAUSP010000428.1 GCA_012032575.1 Anaerolineales bacterium
CGAAATTCTCCGGGCCGAAGGCTTGAACTGCTTTCAAACTGCCACTTTAGCCACTGTTGACATGACTCTTCTGGCCCAATTTGACCTGGTTTTGCTGGCCGAAGGAACCCTTGACAACGCCCAGGCCGAACTTTTGAGCGGCTATGTCGCCCGAGGAGGGCGATTGATCGCTATGCGGCCCGATGCCCGGCTGGCCGCCCTTTTTGGCCTGGAACGATTAATTGGCAGCGTGGAAAACGGCTATTTGCAGGTCAATGCCGGTCAGCCGGTCGGTCAGGGCATTAATCCCCGCGCCCTGCAATTTCACGGGCCGGCCGATAATTACCGTCTGGCCGGAGCGCAGGCAGTGGCCTGGCTTTCCGACGCGAGCGATACCCCCAGCGAGGCTCCGGCAGTCACGCTGAATGTTTATGGTCAGGGTCAAGCTGCATTGTGGGCTTTTGATCTGGCCCGGAGTGTAGCCTACACCCGCCAGGGTAATCCGGCCTGGGCCAATCAGGAGCGTGATGAGTTAGAGGGTGTTCGCGCCTGTGATATGTTTAAAGATTGGGTTGACCTGGAACGGGTCGTCATCCCTCAAGCTGACGAGCAACAGCGCCTTTTGATCAACCTGCTCACAGCGTTAAGCCAGTCGGCCCAACCCCTGCCCCGGCTGTGGTATTTTCCCGGTTCAGCCCCGGCCATGCTCATCGCCACCGGCGACTCCCACATGAACATCGCTTCGCCCATTGAATTTGTGCTGGCTCAGGTAGAAAAACGCGGCGGGCATATGTCGGTTTACTATACCCCCCCCGCCACCGACCGTTGGCGGAGCCTGGCCCGCAAGGCGCGGTGGTGGCTGACCGATTTGCCGGTGGTGGGTCAGGCGTTGGCTAATTCCGCGACCCTGCCTACCCCCAGCCTGATTGCCGATTGGCGCAATCGCGGGCACGAATTTACCTTTCATCCCTATGTAGAAGAGGGTGTTGAGGCCGGGTATCGCCGGTATTGGCAGGAATTTATCGCCTTTGATTATGGTCCCATCTCACCTACCGTGCGTACCCATCGAATTTTATGGCAGGGTTGGGTTGAAACGGCTCGCGTGCAAGCGGCGCACAATCTACGCATGAACGTAGATTATTATCATATTGGCTCGGTTTTTCAGAAGCCAGGCGGTGAGTGGACCAGCGGCCATTTTACCGGCAGCGGCCTGCCCATGAAATTTGTAGACGAGCAGGGCCGTATTTTGAACGTTTTTCAGCAGTTGACTCAGTTGGTGGACGAACATCTGCTGGAAGGATTGGGCGGCCGGCCAACCTGCGGGCCGAAGCGGCCCTTGAAGTTTCGCAAACTGTGCTCCGGCGCAGCCTGACAGAGGCCCCGGCGGCGATTGCCGCTCAATTTCATATAGACCCCATTGCCCTTAGTGGTTTTCCGATCAGCGGCTTTCCGGCCACCGAAGCCTTGCACTGGCTGGAAGGTACGTTGGATTTTGCCGCAGCCCAGGGTATTCCCATCTGGTCGGCGGAAAAGTGGCTGTATTTTACCGAGGTCAGGCAGTCGGCCAAGTTTGATCAATTCGATTGGCAGGCCGAAGCGCAGCGTTTAAGCTTTCGGGTAACAACTTTGGCAGATGCCGGAGGCGAATTAGCGGTAATGATCCCAGGCGAGCACAATCAGGCGCAGTTGGTCGAACTGACAATAGATGAGCAGCCTGTCATCCCCCAGCAGCGACAGGTTGGAGGCATAAATTACGGCTGGGTGACAGTAGCGTCCGGACCTCATCAGATTGTAGCCAGATATGTCTGATCGGTGTAGAATAAATAACCTTTTTCTAACTTTTTTCTAATAAACCTCTCACTCCCTTCATACTATTCGATGGTATGGTAGAATTTATGACCATAGTGCCAGGAATAGCGCTGCGAACGCTATCCAATCAACGACAACTTATTTTTCGTTTGGCGGCTGTTTTATTAGTGCCGTTTTTAGCTGTTGTGGCCGGTTTATTAACGGCGAAAGTTCAGCCGGAAATTGTAGTTGTAGCCGCAGCCGCCCCGATAGGTATTTTAATTGCCTATCAATTTAATGATCGGTTTGAGTATGGGATTGTGGGAATCGTCGCGGCAGCCGGTTTGGTCAATTTTTTTGCTTTGCCAACTGGCACCGAAAGCCGTATCGTTATCAGCATGGTCTTATCCATAGCTTTACTGGCACGCTGGTTTGTACCAATGATTCTGGTAGATAAGCACATTCAGATAAAACCTTCACCCATCAATCGCCCTTTGTTGCTGTTTGCTGCCGCGAATATTGCCTCCTATTTGTGGGGTAACGCTTTTCGCGATCCATTGTTAGTGTCCTGGCGCTCTTTTCCCATTGTCCAGATTGCCTCGTTGATCGTAAATATTTTGCTGCCCATGTTGGTTTTGCTGGTTTATAATAAGCTTAACGAAGGCAAATGGTTGAAGTGGTTAACCTGGCTCATGCTGGGTATGGGTGCGCTCTATTTAGTGGCATACTTTTTTGCTCCATTTTTACTAAACTACATCCTTAGTAACGGCTCTTCGGGGCTTTTTCCGCTATGGGTCATGGTTCTGGCCCTGAGTTTGGCGCTGTATGATGAGAAACTACCCTTATGGTTGCGTGGTTTGCTGTTGATATTGGTTTTGGGCTTTTTCTATCGCACCTTTTTCCTGGGCCGATTGTGGTTATCAGGTTGGATACCGGCTTTGGGGGCCTGTACCGTTGTTACTTTCTTGCGTTCCAAAAAACTCTTTGCCGTAATGATGCTAGTGGGGTTACTTTACTTGGGCCTAAATTTGTAATATTATTATGAGGATATTGTGGTCTCTAACCAGGAAGAAGGGGGTGAGGAGCGGCTGGACCTGTGGCGAATGAATCTGGAGCATGTCGCCAATCACCCCCTCCTGGGGATGGGGCCGGCCGGTTACGCGGTTTACAATATGACCTATCATCCCTGGGATGCCCGTTCTACCCATAATAATTATTTTGACCTCTTGGCCCAGACCGGCGTTATTGGTTTTGGCATTTTTCTATGGCTGTTTGCCACTTTTGCCTGGATGGGCTACCTGACATGTCGAAGGTTGGCCAACCAGCGCAACTTTGAAGAGGCTTTTGCCACGGCTACCCTGGCTGGTTGCGCTGGCGCGTTAGTAGCAATGATGCTGGGCGATTGGGTCCTGCCTTTTGCTTACAACGGCACCATTGCCGCCTTCGATCATGCTTCCTATACCTGGATTTTCATGGGCGGATTGGTCACACTTTATCATCTGGTTAAAGCTCGTGAACCTGCCCAAAGCAAGGCCGGTTAATTAGTCGGTAGCAACTTGATCAACTCAGCCGTTTACCCCACCCTCAAACAGGTTGTTTTAGCCCAATGGCGTCTCCGTCAAGATTGGCAAATTGCCGGCGGCCTGGGCTTGCTGACGTTGTTATTCCGCCTTCCGTTTGTAGGGCAAACCCTCTATCATTGGGACTCAATCAATTTTGCCCTGAGTCTGCAACATTTTGACGTGGCTAAGGGCAGCCGCACGTACCGGGATACATTCTCTATGTGTTCCTGGCACAGTTGGTTAATGCACTGGTCAACAATGCCCAACTCACCCTGACTGGCTTGAGCGTGGTCAGCAGCGGTCTGGCCGTGGCCTGCTTGTACGGGTTGGGGTTGAGTATGTTCAATCGTTCTATTGGATTGCTGGCAGCTTTGTTTCTGGCCTCGAGCCCCCTTTTTTGGTTCTACAGTGAAATTGCGCTGCCCCACAGCTTTGATACCCTGGTAGTGATTATAGCTGTTTGGTTATTGTACCGACTCTGCCAGGGACAAACCACCCTGGCTGTTCCCGCCGCCATCTGGCTTGGTTTGGCCGGCGGCTTTCGGCCGCAAACCCAGGTGTTTTTAGCACCCTGGCCTGTATGCCGCTTGGCGTTTGGGCTGGCGGCGCGGCGCATGGGCTCTGGTGGCCTTAGTGATCGTTGATTTGGCCTGGCTGGCCCCCCTCTTTTGGTTAAGCGGCGGTCCGGCCCGCTATTTTGAAATTATGGGGCAGTTCTCCGAACAGTTTAATACGACAACCTCCGTTTTTGGCGGGGCTGGCCTGTTTGGATTAACCCGCAACTTGACCAAACTGGGGATGTATACGCTGTACGGCTGGGGTTTGATCCTGCTGCCCACCCTGGCAGTGCTTTTTAACGTTCAACGTTTAATGTTCAATGTTCAACGTTCAATTCTCAACGATGCGCGTCTCTGGGTTATCTTGCTCTGGATAACTCCTGCTATCGCTTATTACACCTTTATCCACATGGGCCAGCAGGGATTAGTCTTTGTTTTTTTGCCGGCGCTGCTTTTGTTAAGCGCGGTTGTTTTGTACCACCTCAGGTGGCCGTCGCCCTTTATTCAGCAGATTGGTTTGGCCCTGCTGATTCTGGGTAATGGAGCCATCTTTGTGGCTGTTCCCACCTATCCCTTGGGGGGCGAGCGATTCAGACTGCTCACCGCCGAAACCCTGCGCCGGCATGATACCGACTACCGGGCCCGCTTCGCGGCGGTGCGTGGTCATTTTGCGGCCACCCATACGGCTCTGCTTTCTTCGGGCTGGCGCTTTCCTGATTACTACCTGTCTGACTATACCTTATTACCCTATACCATTTTTGCCCGCTGGGAGCAGGGGGAGGGGTTGCCCACCCAACAAATGGAGGTGGGGTTGACCGGCGAGGAAATGGGACTCCAGCCGGATGAAAATGGCTTCTTCTATATTGTACTGTTCGATGAGGATTTACTGCCTTTTAATCACTCAACGGTGCGGCTGGAATGGCTCGACCTGCCCGGTGAGCCGCCCCTGGCTTATCTACGCTTCACTGCCCAGGAGCGACTCCAACTTGGTCCAGCAGGTTTTGAAATTGAGCCTTAAATTTTCGCCGGGCAAGGATAACTTTGATGCCTGATATTTCGATCATTATCATCAACTGGAATACCCGCGACCTGTTGGCCGAATGTCTGGAATCCCTCTATAAAACTATCTCCGGGACAAGTTTCGACATTTGGGTGGTAGATAACGCCTCCACAGACGACAGTGTTGAAATGGTGCAGACCCGTTTTCCATCGGTGCAGCTTATTCTCAATCGTGACAATGTCGGTTTTGCCCGCGCCAATAACCAGGCCATGATTGCCAGTCAGGGCCGGACGATGCTGCTGTTCAACAGCGATGCCGTCGCCACCCCTGGCGCGGTAGCCGCACTGATGCAGATTATCGAAGCTCATCCCCAGGCAGGAATAGTGGGGGCGCATCTGGTGAACCCCGATGGCAGCTTTCAAGCCTCGCACTCCCCTTTTCCCCATTTATGGCAGGAATTTCTCATTTTAAGCGGGCTGGGCCGCTTAATCTATGGCCGTTGGTATCCCAGTCGCGGCCCCCAGGAAGCTAAAGGTCCGCAGCCAGTGGATTATGTCGAAGGCGCTTGCTTGCTGGTTCGGCGGGAAGCCTTTGAGCAGGCCGGCGGGCTGGACGAAGGCTATTTTATGTATGCCGAAGAAGTGGATTGGTGTTACAGCATGCGCCGGACCGGTTGGCAGGTCTGGTATCAGCCAGCAGCCCGGATTATTCATTATGGTGGCGGCAGCAGCCGCAATCGGCGCACCCAGCGCGAGGCCGACCTTTACCGCAGCCGGGTTCGTTTCTTTCGCAAACATTATGGCGATGCGGCGGCCCTGGCTTTGAAAACACTCATTTATCTCCTGACGGCTATCAAAGTAATCACACACGGAACGCTGCGGCTATTGAGCGGCAATCGTCGCGGGCGAGCAGTTGTCGGTATTAGTGATTTGATGACTGCTTTGCGTAATGTCTGAGGTTATTTGACCATGAAAAATATTACATTCTGACCCCAGGTTTTACCCTACCCCCCCGACAGCGGCCCCAAAGTCAAAACCTGGAATCTGATCAAATATCTGGCCCCCCGCCACCAGCTTACCCTGGTTTCGTTTGTGCGCGGCGACCAATCGGCTGAAGTCAAACATTTGCAGCAGTATTGCTACGCTGTGCATACGGTCCCAATCGAGCGTAAAATTTGGGGCGATGCCTGGGCCATGCTCCGCAGCCTGTCCAGCGGTCAGCCCTGGATGATGGTCCGCGATGACCGGGCCGCTATGCGCCAGTTGATTGACCGTCTGGCCGCAGCGGAGCAGTTTGACGTGGCCCACGCCGACCAGCTTAACATGTGCCAGTATGCCGCCCGTGTGCCCGGTGCGTTGAAACTATTTGACGCGCATAATGCTTTATGGGTGCTTTACCAGCGCCTGGCCGCTACGATGTCGCCAGGCCCCAAAAAATGGTTATTGGAGCGGGATTGGCACTTGCTTAAGGAATATGAAGGGCGCATCTGCCGTGAATTTGATGCGGTCACAGCGGTGATTGACGAGGATAAAACAGCCCTGGAAGAGGCCATGCGTGTTGAACCGTTGAAAGTTGAACGTTCTAACGGTTCCTCTGCCCCGCGCCCGATTGAGGTTATTCCCATTACAGTAGATACCGATGAGGTCAGCCCGATCAAACGCCAGTCCGGCGCGGACCATCTGGTCTATGTGGGGACCATGTACTGGCCGCCCAACGTGGATGGTGTCCTCTGGTTTGCCGGCGAAGTCTGGCCGCTAATCCGGGCCAAACGTCCGGCGGCCCAATTTGACGTGGTTGGGGCGCGCCCGCCCCAATCGGTGGTAGCCCTTGGGCACGAAGAGAGCGGTATCAAGGTGGCCGGGT
>JAAUSP010000429.1 GCA_012032575.1 Anaerolineales bacterium
ATGATCATACACGTGGTGCGTGGTGCGTGGTGCGTGAATGTACTTTCTGTGTTACGCACTACGCACTACAAGTACATAAATTTATCAGTCTTCTCAATTCTGCTGTCCTTTACGGAACAATTTTTTGACCCAATTGGCGATGAGCGGGCCGAGACCCTGCGGCGCTAAGACGGCAATGAGGGCCAGGGCCACGCCGATGCTGAGATTGCGATAATTGTCCATGCCGCGCAGCAGTTCGGGCAAAGCGGTCAAAACGCCGGTGCCGACAATCGGCCCCCAAAAGGTGCCCCAACCACCCAGCACAATCATGGCCAGCAGGTCAATCAGGATACCAAAACTAAAAATCGAGGTCGAAATGGAGCCTTGATAATGGATCATAAAGCCGCCGGCCAGGCCGGTGAAAAAGGCGCTAAAGGCAAACAGGAACAGCTTGAAGCGGAACGGATCCACCCCCCGGCTGATAGCGTAGGTTTCCGAGTCGCGCAGAGCGCGGAAAGCAATACCGATGGGCGAGTGGAGGATACGCCAGATGGCATAGGTGGTGATGCCAAAAAAAATCAGGCCCAGGTAATAGTAGAGAATTTTGTCGTCAATCGCGCCGTCAAACCAGCGTTCAAAGCCAAACTTGGGTACGGTTTTTAAGCCATAGCCGCCGCCGCTGAGAATCTTGGGGCCGGTCGTGAACAGGTTGCGTAATAATTCATGAAAAGCCAGGGTCAACAAAACCACATAGGTTCCGCGCAGGCGCAGGGTGGGCAGGCCAATAATCAGCGCGGCAATGACCGTAACCACCGGGGCCAGCCAGATGCTCAGCCAGGGACTCCAGCCGTAATGGAACGACAGCACGCCCGTCGTCCAGCCGCCGATCGCGAACAGGGCCACCTGGCCGAAGGAATAAATGCCGGAAACGCCCATGATCAAATTCCAGCATTGCACCACCATCCCCCAGCCAAAAAACAGAATAATCAGGTGCATCACAAAGCCGCCGCCCTTGATGCTGTTGACAATCCAGGGCAAAATCAGAATGACCACCAGCCCCAGGCCGGCAGACAGCGGGTTGAGTTTGGCCCACGGGCCGGCCGCCCATTGCAGGCGATCTTTCGTTTTGCTTAATGGCAAAGACATTGCCTCTACTTTTTGGGTCATAGGCGCTGCATCTCCCCCAGGCCAAACAGCCCATTTGGACGAACAATCAACATCATAATCATAAACAGAAACAGGCCGGGCAAAGCCCAACTGGCCCCCAGATACACTTGCAGAAATGCTTCCAGCAAGCCAATGATATAGGCCGCCCAGATTGTCCCTTTGACGCTGCCCAGGCCGCCAAAAATCGTCACCACCAGCGACTTGACCATCGGGTTAAAACCGGCGGTCGGGCTGAGAAAGAAGATGGACGACAGCAGCGCTCCGGCCAAACCGGCCAGCGCCGCACTGATAACCATAACGATGATAAAAACATTGCGGGTGGGGATACCCATCAGCCGGGCCGCGTCCATCTGCTGCGAGACGGCGCGAATGGCCATACCGTAGCGAGAGTTACGCAGGAAGAGACTCATTAAAATCAGGGATAACAGCGCCACCCCGATGATAAGCAGCCCTTGATAACTGATGACCACATCCAACAGTTTGAACTGCCCCTTGATGGCCGGCGGCATCTGTTTGACCCGCGCCCCGTACATGATCAGCACCGCGCTTTCAATCACAATCGAAGCGCCAACTGTGGCAATGAGTGAGGCGCTGTCCCAGCCGGGTTTGCCCAAAATCCGGTTAATCAACAAAACCTGGATCAGAAAGCCGGCCAAAGCCGCCCCCAAAACCCCTATCACAAACGAAGGCAGGATAGGTAAATCTAATTGGTTAAGGGCTGTCCAGATGACGTAACCGCCAACCAGATACAGCGAGCCGTGGGCCAGATTGAGCATCCGCAACGACCCCCAAATCAGGGTCAAGCCCAGGGCCATCAGCCCATACACCGACCCGCTGAGCAGCCCTCCGTAAATTGCCTGAAACAGTTTTTCCATAAACCATTCTCCTCCCAATCAAAGAAATTGTGAATAGTGAATTGTCAATTGTGAATTGTTAATGACTCTTTTCATTCACAATTCACTATTCACTATTCACAATTCACCATTACCCCAGGTACGCTGCCAGCAGCGCTTCGTCGTGCAGCATCTCGTCAGCGCTGCCCTCGCGCACCAACACCCCCGACTCCAGCAAATAGACCCGATTGGCCAGGCCGGCCACATGGTCGGCGTTTTCATCCACCAGCAGCACGGTCAAACCGCTCTGATTAATCGCTTTGATCGTCGCATACAGATTTTCGATAATCAGCGGGGCCAACCCCAGCGACGGTTCATCAATCATCAAAATTCTGGCGCGGCCCATCAAGCCTCGCCCCAGGGCTAACATCCGCCGCTCGCCGCCGGACAGGCTGCGGCCCAGTTGGCCTTTGCGCTGCCCCAATACCGGGAAAAGCTGAAAAACCCGCTCCAATTTCTGCATGCGCTCCTGCCAGGCCGTCGAGTGGTACGCCCCCATCAATAAATTTTCCAGCACCGTCATTTCGGGGAAAATTAAATCGCCCTGCGGGATGTGGATCACCCCGGCGGCCACAATCTGCTCGGCCGGCAGAGCGGAAATAATTTTGCCGTCCAGTTCCACCGTACCGCCCGTAGGCCGGATCAGCCCGGAGATGGCTCGCAGCAGGGTGGTTTTGCCGTGTCCATTGGGGCCAAGAATGACCACCGCTTCGCCTTCATCTACCCGCAGCGAGAGCGAGTGCAGCACTTCGGAGCCGCCATAGCCGGCGTGTAAATCAGTTATCTTCAGCATCAGCCGCTCCCTCCGCCGCTTTCATTCTTTCTCGCTGCTTGCCGCCCAGGTAAACCTTAATGACCTTCTCATCCCGCAGCACTTCGTCCGGCGGACCCTCGGCAATGGCCTCGCCGTGATGCAGCACCAGCATCCGCGCCGCCAAAGCCTGCACCACCTTCATAATATGCTCGATCATCAACACGGTGATGCCGGCCTGGTTGATCTTGCGCACGTACTGGACCATACCCTCGCGCTCGGTCCGGTTCAGCCCGCCCACCGGCTCATCGAGGAGGAGCAGCCGGGGTTGGGTGGCCAGGGCCGTGGCCAGCATCAGCCGCTTCCGTTCAAACACCGACAGCGACGCGGCCAGCCAGCCCTGCTTGTCCAGCAAATCGCAAAACTCCAACGCATCCAAAGCCGCTTCGACGGCGTTGGACCCGAAGCCCAGGGTTGGATTGCCGCTGCTACCTCGCCGCCCCAACACGCTGCCCACCAGCACATTGGTCAACACCGTTTGGGTATCAAAGCCCACTGTCGTCTGAAAAGTGCGCGAAATACCCAGGCGGCAAATCTTGTCGGGCGGCAGGTTTTGGATTTCGTGCTGATCAAAACGAATTTTGCCGCTGGTCGCCACCGAAATACCCGAAATGGAGTCGAACAGGGTTGTTTTACCGGCCCCATTCGGCCCGACAATGGCAAAAATTTCACCCTCTTGCAGCTTAAAGCTGACATCCTTAACGGCCATCAACCCGCCGTAAGCTTTGGTAACTTTGTCACACTCAAAAATCGTCGTCATGGAATACCCTGTCAGGGTAGACGGTAAACAGTAGACGGTAGACGGGAAAAGAATCTCCCCTGTCTACTGTCTACCGTCTACTGTCTACTGAATCACCGGCAGTACAAGATGAGACGGATAGCGATTATCGTGAAAAACCGTCTGGGTGGCGACAAACCAATCGCCTGGCGTTGTTTCGACCAGGGGTTTGCCGCTGTTGCTGTTCCGATCAAAGGCCGGGAAGTTGGAGCTGGAAATTTCGACCCGGATACGGTGGCCAGCTTTGAAGACGATTGCCGTCGAGCCGACCACAATTTTATACTCATACACCCGATCCGGCTCGATCAGGCTGGGCTGCTCCAGTGACTCGCGGAAGCGGGCGCGGATAATGCCCTCGGCCACGTTGATGGCCATGCCGCAAGGGTGTACGTCCACCAGTTTGGCGGTGAAATCGGTGTCTACGGCGGTGGAGGCGGCGTAGAGTGTCGCCGTTACCGTGCCGATGACCTCGACATCTTCGGCCAGGGTCTCGGTGGTATAAATCAGCACTTCGTTGCGCATTTCCTGCGGGCGCTGGTCAAACGCGCCCATCGGGGTCAGCGTATCCACACAACAGCTATGCCCGCCGATGCTCATGACCGGGTTGCGCGGGTCGTAGGTAAAAATGTCGGTCAACTCGTCGCCGGGGGTGGCCTGGTCCAGCCGGCCATCGCCGTTGAGCGAGTTGGCCCGTCCGCCGGAATGGAGGTAATACTTGAGGGCTTTGGCTTGCTTGAGCGGCCACTCGTTTTCAAAGCGCCAGGTATTCGTGCCCATCACAAACAGGGCCACCGGCGGCTCTTCGTCCAACTGGTTCGACTCGCCCCGCAGATGCTTGTCCAGCCACATCACCTGGAGCGCGTCGGCGCAGTTGCGGCCATCGTCGCCAAAATCAACCCCGCCGACCTGCTGCCGCCAGGGCATATGATACCAGGGGCCGATCACCAATTTCTGGTTGCGCCGGGCGTGCTCGCTGCCGGCGCGGACCTGGAGGCCGGTAAAATTCTCCAGCGTCCCTTCCAGGAAGATGTCGTACCAGCCGCCGAGATGCAGGGCCGGCAGTTGAATTTGCTCGTAGCGCGGGCGGATGGACCACCGTTTCCAGTAGTCGTCGTAAGTCTCGTGTTTGAGCCAATCGTAGTAATAAGCGGCCAGATTTTCCTGGCTAATAAAAGGATAAAAGTGCGGCGGAATCCAGTAGTTAGCCCAGGCATTGCCCAAAGCTCCGGCGATGTTACCCTCCAACCCGTAATCCTGCCAGCGATGGGCCGTGTCCATGGCCAGAAATACCGACCACGATTGGGTGAAGGCATGGTGCAGTGCCCCGCCGCGATAGGTCCAACCATCGTAATAGTCGGAGCCGGTCAGGGCGGGCATCAGCGCGGTCAGGCCGGGCGGCTGGTGTACCGCCGACCACAACTGGGTCGCTCCGGCGTAGGAGAAGCCGTACATGCCCACCTTGCCATTGCTGCCCGGCAGCCCCGTCGCCCAGACAACCGTATCATAACCATCCTGCTCTTCATGCTTGAAGGGATACCACTCCCCCTCCGAAGCCCAGCGCCCCCGGCAGTCCTGGGCGATGACCATGTAGCCGTAGCGGGCGTACCAACTGGGGTGGGCATATGATAGATTTTCCGCCTGGGTTTTGTCATAGGGATGGCGGATCAATAAAACCGGCCAGGGGCCGTCGCCTTTGGGCCGGTAAACATCGGCGTAAAGCACTGTGCCATCGCGCATGCGGGTCGGCACATGGCGTTCAACCGTCACCTCTCGAAATCGTACCGGCGGGTCTTGCCAGGGTAGAGCCATCGAAATAACCTCCTTGAAAAGGAGACGAGGAGGCGAGGAGCTGAAGATAGAGGATGGAAGATAGAGGATAGAAGATAATCCTCATTGATTATCTTCTATCAACCATCTACTATCTTCAATCTACCATCTTCAATCTTCAGTCTTCGCCTCGCCTCCTCGCCTCACTCGTCATCGCTTCATTATGCAAACCAGGGCGGCAGTTGGAAGTCACCGCTGGTGTACGGGGCGGGCGAAATAACTTTGTACTCGCCGTTCTGGATCTGGACAATGATATGGGCCTGGCCCAACGACGGGTCGTTGGTTTGGCCGGGATAAGCCAGCCCGGAATGGTTGACAAACGAAATGCTGCCGGTGGTGCCGCGATGGATCAGGCGTTCGGTCATAGCGGCCACGCGGCGATAGTTCTTGGCATCGCCGGCCAGAGCCACCGACTTGGCCCAGACCATGGTCGTATCGTATACGCCGCCGGCGTTGGCCCAACCGGGGGCCTGGCCGAATTTGGCTTCGTAGCGGGCGCGGAAATCGTTGCCGATTTGGTCGGGCAGCAAGCCCAGCACAGTGGCCCAGATGATACCGTTGGCCGACTCGCCGGCTAATTCCAGAAATTCCGGCACGGAGGGGCCATACTGCTGGTAAACCAGGCAGGGGATGGGGTCGGCGGCAAGCTGTTGGGCCATAGCCGCATCATCCGCCGGGTTGTAATCGGAGGAGAAGAGAATGCTGGGGGGATTGTCGCGCACGGTGGACAGGACCGGACCCCAGTCGGCGGTATTGCCGGCGCTGACCGTCTCTTTGCCAATCACTTCCCACCCCAATTTGGTGATGGCTTCTTCAAACGAGTTGGCAATGACGGTTCCATAGGGGTCATCGGCAGCCAGGATAAAGGCGGTTTTGCCGGCGGGCAGTTCATATTTGCCATCCGCTACCAGTTGATCCAACCAGAGGGCGAAACCGCCGCCATACCATATTTCCGCCGGGTCGCACTGGAAGATGCCCCAATAGCGGGCCGGGTCGCTAGTGTAGAGATCGGCCCAGGCAATCTGGGTATTGACGTTGTAATACAGCCGCTCGGCATCGGCCACAATATCGAACTCAGGGCCGGTGGCCAGGTGATAACCGGAGATAATTACATCCGGCTCTTCCACTTCAACGGCGCGTTGAAAGGCGGTAGTAATATCATCGGTCAGGGAGTCGACATCATCAACCTCGATGTATTCCAGGGGACTGCCCAACAGCCCGCCCATTTCGTTGATTTCGTCAATGGCCATCACCAGGCCGTTGCGCATTTCCTCGCCGTCGGCGGCGAGTG
>JAAUSP010000430.1 GCA_012032575.1 Anaerolineales bacterium
CGGCTTTTGGCCCGCCGGCGGCCACCACCGGCACAGGACAGTCGGCCACGATTTCGGCATACGCCTGGACATCTCCGCAGTACGGCACTTTGACCACGTCAACACCCACCTCGGCGGCGCAGCGAGCGGCCCAGGCGATGTCTTCGGGGGTGAAAGAAATTTTCAGCCCATTCTTCACGTCGCGGGGGTAAATGTGACAGATCACCGGCAGGTCAAAACGGGCCGCATCCCGAACACAATCGGCGACGATCCGCAAATAAAGCCCTTCGGTACTGCCGCGCACGTAAGCCACCACGGCCATCGCGTCGCCGCCCAGCCGGACCACTTCCTCCGCGGTTGCGGCGACTTCGTAAGCGGTATCGTCGAAGCGGCAGAGGATGCTCTGCACAATCAGAGGAATTTTGCCCGCGTAGGGCGACCATGCCGAAGCGGCCATGCCTTTGTGCATCGTCACCGCATCGGGTTGAGCGGCGGCAATCGCGGCCAGGGTCGGCTGGATGTGCCGCAGACCGCCGGGTAGTCCCTCTTGATAGCCCATCAAATGATCTACCGCAATTGAGCAGAGCCGGCCCGATGGATGGGCAAACAGCCGGTTCAGGCGGATTAATTTACCAATAGCCATACTTCCTCCAAAGGAATAATATTTTGGCTTATACTAGCCAATATTGGGCTAAACGCAACTATGCCAGGGGTTGGCTGGTCAGGTGGAGGTTTGGCGCTGCGAACCTCTTGAGTACAATTAACGTAGAAAATGAAATAAGACCGAATACAGGGGTTTTGAAAAAGAAAAGGGCAGCTATCGTGACCAAAATTAACACCGCAGAAGGTCCGCGGGTTCAACCGTGGTTTGTGCTTTCAATCCTGGCCGGCAACCTCATCCAACTGGGTGGGCTGTTGGCCGGTCTGACTCTGGTAATGGGAACGGCCCGGACAAAAAGGCCGGCGCGAACACGCCTGCTGCTGGCGGGATGGCTGGTCACTTATTTTTGTAACCACGCCATCGGCCATTGGGGGGTGGGGCGGCTGGCTGGCATCCGTTTCACCGGGTATGGCATGCACGGCACCACTGCTCCCCACTGGTATCCGCCGGGGATGCGCTGGATTTTTCAACATTTGCCGCTTTTCAGCGCCCGCACCGATCCAGCCTCGCTGAAAGCAGCCCACCCCCTGGCTCGCTCGGCGATGTACCTGGGCGGCCCGCTTTTGACCTTGCTGACGGGCCTGGGCATTCCCCTTTACGGGCGGGCGAAGCATATTCCGCGGGCGCAGGCTCTGCTGATTGGGACCACGTTGTGGTTTATCCCCATGCTCATCGTCGAAATAATTCGCCCCGCCGGTGATCTCCACCGGGCCTGGCGAGACCTGCGATGCGAGAATCATGAAAGATAGTTATCTGATAGCTACCCAGTTATACCAGGAATCTGTCGCTGCCGGGCTGCCGGCTGATGTTTGCCACTGCTGTGGCGCTTCGGTTAAGGCCGGAGTTAAGGGCTGTTTTGAGCTGTTTGCCGAGGTCTGCGCCCTGGGCTATAGCGACCCGCGCTACAGTGCTGCGACCTTTTATGGGGTTGACGCGCATGCGCTCCAGCACCCTGAAATCCACGGCAAAAAGAATAACGCGGCCCATTTATTGCGCTTATGCTGGATTTTCGAGACGGGGCAGTTTGAGCATAGCGGCGTGTCACCACACTGGTGGCAAACCTATCTCCAGCGCGGCGATATTCCCCTTTTGACCCCACCTGCCGAGCGGGGGCACCTCACGGTGGTGGATGTATCCGCCGCGCTGACCCCTGCCGAACACGCTCAACTGATGCAGCAGTGGGCCTTGAGTGTCTATCAAGCCTGGCACAGCCATCACGATTGGGCCAAACGAGAGTTGAAAAAAATATTCAGCGGCTGAGAGTCAAACCTATTACAGGATCAATTCCCAGGTCTCACCGACCAAATTCTGACCAAAACTGTGGTGAGGGTCCTCATGCACCAATTGGAAACCGGCCTCCTGATAGATATGGCGGGCGGCTAACAAGATGTTGTTGGTCCAGAGGGTGAGCTTGCTATAACCGGCCTGCCGGGCGAAGCCGATACATTCATTGACCAGATGAGCGCCGATGCCCAGCCCGCGCGCCTTCGGTTCGACCAGCAGGAGGCGCAATTTAGCCACGCTCTCCAACTGTTTTACCAGAAACACCGACCCCACATTCTCGCCATCTTTCTCGGCAATCCAGCAGCGCTCCCAGCGCGGATCGAAGTGCTGAATAAATTGGGCCACAATCTCGGCCACCAACGCCTCAAACTGCTCATCCCAGCCGTACTCTTCAGCGTAGAGCGCTCCGTGCCGCTGCACCACCCAGCCCATGTCGCCGGGGCGGTGAGGCCGCAGAATATAAGGGACTTCCTGCTCCGGCAATGCGCCAAGCAGTCCTTCAATTGTATGCATCGCCCCCATCAGCCGCTTTTGGTCAGCCGGAGATAGCTCGTTGAGCATGCTCTCGATCTCCTGGTTTGAGCTGGCGTTGATGTCCGTAAAAGCGGCCTGGCCTGCTTCGGTCAGCCGCAGCAGACTCTGCCGGCCATCGGTGGTGGATGGCTGCTTGTCAATTAGACCGTTCTTATTAAAATCGCGCAGCATCCGGCTGAGATACCCGGCATCCAACCCCAACTCCTGGCCCAATTCGGTAGCCGTAGCTTTTTCCCGCTGAGCCAGTTCATAAATAACCCGCGCTTCGGTTAGAGAAAAGGGGCTGCGTAATAAATTTTCTTGCAAAAGACCAATTTGTCGGGTGTAAAAGCGATTGAACCGCCGTACTGCTTCAACCCGCTGCTGGAGGTTTGTTTCAATCATGAGTGACGCCTTTCAAGCAGATTTGTTGGCCTATTATCAGGCCATTACTTGACGTTGTCAAATAAATTACTTTTAGATGACCCTTTGTATTTGCAATACACGAACATTTGTGCTATACTATCGGGGATAATAAACCTGGCCTAAAATGGAGGATTGATGAGTACAGCGTATAAACCAAATAATTATAATACCGTCTCGCCTTATCTGATTGTAGACGGAGCGAGCGCCACCCTTGACTTTCTCAAGCGCGTTTTTGGCGCGGTTGAACTGCGCCGCTTCCCCGATGCCGCCGGAAAGCTCATGCACGCCGAAGTTCGGATTGATGATACGGTCGTGATGCTCGCGGATAGCAGTGATGGCTGGCCAGCCATTCCGTCTAACGTGCATGTTTACGTAAGCGACGTTGATGCAACCTACAGGCGCGCGCTTGAAGCGGGAGCGACATCCGTGCAGGAACCGGTGAAAAAGGATGATGAAGACAAACGGGGAGGCGTGAAGGATGCCGGGGGCACGACGTGGTGGATCGCCACCCAGATAGAGTAAGCAGCGATGGATTGCGAGCTATAGCAGCCCCAAATCCTGCGCCCGCAGGGCCGCCTGAGTGCGGTCGCGGGCGCCGATTTTTTGCAGGATGGTGGTGACGTAATTTTGACGGTGCCTTCGGCCAGGCTGAGTTTGAGCGCAATTTCGCGGTTGGTCAGGCTTTGGCCCATCAGTCGCAAAATTTCGACTTCGCGCTCGGACAGAGGTTCGGGCAGGGTCGAGTCCAGCGGGCGAGCGGGGGAAGCCAGCCGGGCAAACTCGGCCACCACCTTGCGGGCCACCGACGGTTCGATCAGTGCGCCGCCGCCTGCCACCGTGCGAATAGCCTCGGCCAACTCCTGGCCCGACACCGCCTTGAGCAGATAGCCCAGCGCCCCCGCCCGCAGCCCATCGAAAACATAGGCATCGTCGTCAAAGGTGGTCAGGATGATGACCCGCGCTTCGGGCCAGCGGGCACACAAACGCCAGGTTGTCTCCACCCCGTCCATCACCGGCATGCGGATGTCCATCAGCACCACGTCAGGCTGGAGGTCGGCGTAGCTTTCCAGGGCGGCCTGGCCGTCCCCGGCCTCTCCGACCACAGCCAGATCAGGCTCCAATTCCAGCAGGGTGCGCAAACCGTCGCGCATCAGGCGTTGATCGTCAACCAGCAAAACTCGAATAGACTCAGCCACAAGGGTCTCCTACTCCGGCAGGGAATTGGCCAGTTGAGGCCGCAGGTCGGGCTTGTTTTTGTCCAGCCCGAACGGACAGGTCAGCTTCCAGCCACACGATTTTGAGGACACTGCCGCGTGGGGCGACTCGTCGGTCTGGGGTAGAGGCAGGTGGAAACAAATCTGCGTCCCTGCGCCGGGGTGGGTTTCCAGATGAAACTCGCCGTTCAGGTGGGCCGCTCGCTCACGCAGGCCGCGCAAGCCAAAGCCAGTGGCATGGGTGTCGGTCACAAAGCCCAGGCCGTCATCCTTTATCAACAGGGTAAGCATCTCCTGCTCCAGGGCCAGTTCCAACCAGACCTGGCGGGCCTGGGCGTGGCGCTGGACGTTGGTCAGGCTCTCCTGGGCCACCCGATAAAGGGCCAGCCGGTAGGCTTCGGGCAGGGCCGGGAGTTCGTCGGGCAATAACCAGTTGACTTTGACTCCGGTCGCGTCCTCAAAGCCGGTAACGAGCCGGGTCAGGGCTGCGGGCAGCGACAGGTCGGCGGCGAGAGGAGTGCGCAGAGTAGCAACCGTGTGGCGCAGTTCGGCCAGGGCCTCAACCACCTCGCCGTGGACAGTGTTGACCATCTGGCTGGCGCGCTGGGGGTTGGTGGGGATCAGGCGTTCCGCGCCTTCCAGTTGCACCGCCGCCACGGTCAGACGATGGCCCAGAGCGTCGTGCATCTCACGCGCCAGCCGATTGCGTTCCTGCGATACGGCCAGTTCTTCGATACGGCTGGCGTACTCCTGCAACTGCTGATGTGTCACCTGGAGTTCGGCCAGCAGGGCCTCACTGCGGCGTTGGGCGGCGCTGGTCTGCGCCAGCGAATAGGCAAATGTGCCGCAGAAGATGTATCCCACCGTGTACGGCAGCGAAACCATCCAGCCGTGATCCCATTTGGGCGAAACCGTGCAATGAAAAGTATTGATCGCAATAAAGATTATCATCCACAGCAGCGCACCGCGCGGAGGAATAGCCAGTGGAGCCATAACGCTCAACACACAAAACAGCATGGGCAGCATCAATGAACCGGGGCGCACCAGCAGCATGGTGGCCACCAGCGCAGTCTGCAAACCGAGAAAGACGTGGACCTGCCAGGTAAAGGGTTTAAGATAAGGCTTAGCCGCCACGAGAATCCCAAATGCAAGCAGTAGCCCCATCGTGATCGGCTGAGTATCGGCCGGACCCTCGGACAATTCAACCGCAGCCACGGCTGCCAGCGCGAAAAAGGCGGTCAGGTAAAGCAGGGGAAATTTAGGCAGGAGAAGCAATAATTTCTGCAACATAACTGCATTTTATCACATCGAGGGTCACATGCGGTAGTGCCGGAAGTCATATTGGAAGGTGGGAGGTTGGAAGGTAGGAGGATTGGTAACTTTCCAACCTTCCACCTTCCAACCTTCCACTTTCTACGCTCGCTCGCCGAGGGTCAACTCGGTCTGAAACGTTTGCCCGTTGCGCAGAATATCGAGGGTGATAGTTTCGCCGGCCACGTGTTCCAGCAGCAGGCTGACCAGGGGATGGCGCTCGTCGAGCGTCTGCCCGTTGACGATCACGATGACATCACCCACCTGCAAGCCGGCCTGGGCCGCCGGGGAGTTGTTGACCACTTCTTGCAGCAAAGCTCCCTGAGTGATGTTCAATCCCTGTTCCGTAGCCAATTGGGGATTAAGTTCCTGATATTGAATCCCCAGGAAAGAAGGCCGGGCGTCGCCGCTTTCAAGGAGACGCTGGACCACTTTTTGGGCTACGTTGCTGGGGATGGCAAAGCCCAGGCCCTCGGCATCGGCAAACTGGCCGCGCACCACCGCTGTATTGATCCCGATGATTTGCCCGGCCAGATTGATCAGCGGGCCGCCGCTGTTGCCGCTGTTGATAGCAGCATCGGTTTGCAGCAGGCCGCGCAGCGGGCCGAGTTCGCGGTTAAAGCCGCTCAAAACCCCACTGGTGACGGTATTTTGATATTCCCCAGGGCCGAGCCAATCGCCAGCACGTGTGCCCCCAACGGCAGTTCGCTGGAGTCGCCCCAGGCGGCCACTGCCGGCACCAGGCCGTCCACCTTCAGCACGGCCAGGTCAAAGTCGGGCGCGGTACCGACCAGTTGCGCCGAGGCCCGTCCGCCCTGAGCATAAATCACGGCGACTTCCTGCGCCCCTTCAACTACGTGATTGTTGGTCACCACATAGCCATTCTGGCTGATAAAAAAGCCGGAGCCGCTGCCAACGCCGCGCTGGGTCTGCGCCACCACCGTCACCACCGCCGGCAGCACTTTGCCGACCGCAGCAGCAGAGGAGGTTTGGTCATTGACCACAATCGGCTGGGCCGCTCCTGCCGCTGTCTCCGGCGAGGCGACTACCAGGCCCACCGGCTCAACCGGCGACTGACCGGAATTTTGAGCCACCACCCTGGCCGCCACCACATAACCAGCCATACTGCCCAGGGTAGCCCCAATCAGCAGGCAGACGGCCACCACAAAACACCCGGCCAGCCACATAGAATTTTTATTGCGTGAGGGCATGTTTGCGATTCCTTTCGTCGAGCAGACATAATCACATGGATATTATACTGAAAGTGACATAATAAG
>JAAUSP010000431.1 GCA_012032575.1 Anaerolineales bacterium
ATGCTGGGCCTTATCTCAGACCAGATTGCCAGTTTGCGTAAAGAACGATTTGAGTAAATGATACAGCGAGAAGATGATCCAGGTAAATAAAAAATCACTCCTTCAGACCCTCTGGGATTTTGTGGGCATTCCTTTCAGGCTGGTCTTGTTTGACCAGGCATGGCTGCCCCGCTTTGGCTGGACCACCCTGGAAGATGAGCGCCTTAACATCGTCCTGCCTCATATTCAAGGCCGCTTGTTAGATATCGGGGCCGGGCCAAACACGCTGGTGAAGCGTTACGGTAATGGTGTCGGCGTGGATGTATTCGATTGGGGCGGTGGGGTTAGGGTCGTGCCAAACACCGCTTGCCTGCCTTTTGAGGACGCCTCATTTGATACCATTACCCTGATCGCCTGCCTGAATCATATCCCTAACCGCCGGGAAGTACTGCATGAAGCAAAACGGCTGATTAAAGCCAACGGTCAACTGATAATTACCATGATTGATCCGGTTCTGGGTGATATTGGCCACGCCATCTGGTGGTATAGTGAGGATAAACACCGGGGCGGCATGAAGGAAGGTGAGGTTGGGGGCATGTGGACCCGGGATATTATTGACATGTGTCAGACAGCCGGTTTCAGGTTGCGGCTGCACCAGCGGTTTGTATACGGCATGAATAATTTCTATTTATTTGAGGTAGATCACTGATAGGGCGATCTGCAAAAATATCCCGGTTAACTTGACTTGAGACCTTATCCCAGCTTTTATTCTAATGTTATGCAAAATAATTAGAGGGATGGACTTGAAGGAAGTGGCGCAATGACAACCCTGCGGCTTGGTCAGAACTTGGGGATGTTATTCAGAGAAAAAAAACTGAGTTTTGATTATCTCCTCGTGGGTGGCCTTTTTTTGGTCTTTTTGGTTGTTTAGCCCTTTTTTGGTGGGCGGCCCTGGCGCGTCCTGGGATGAATTTCTTTATATGGATGTCTCCATTGATCCCAGGCCCGAACCCTTCATTATGAACCGTTTCTTTCATATTTTTCTGCAGCGGCTGTTTTTTCAGTTGGCCGGTCATCCCTTGATGGGCGCAAAAATTTTCTGGGCGTTTTTTGATTAGTGTTACCAGTTTTCTGGTTTACGTGAACGCTAAACTTTTAACCCAACAAAGTAACAGCCTCAATGGTTTTACAGCTTTATTGCTTTTTCTGTCCCAGCCTTTAGTTTTTAGTTATGTGGGAGCCACCTATGCCGATCTGACCGTGATGATGATGGTAACTTTAGGAGTAGCAATTTATCTGATCGCTTACCGTTCAACCCGTTACCGCGCCTGGTTGCTGCTCAGTTTGGGGGTAGTTCTTTTTATGGCCCTTAAATCTAAAGAAACCAGTATCTGCCTGGGTATTTTGCTGCTTGGATTGGGATTCGTGGATGGCAAATTTAATAGCTCTCAGTTTTTCAAGGATATAGGTTTTGTTGCCGCCGGTATTGCGGTGAGTATTGTGATTTTTATGGTGCTCAACCACTTTATCCTGGGCGAGATGTGGTTCGGTTGGCGACCTTCTGATTTTACTACCCTCTTGTCCTTTAATTTGCGAACCAACTATGCCCGTCCCGAGAGCAGTTGGTATGATTATGTTTTAACTACATCCTTATTGGCACCTTTTTTTCTGTATCTGGTAAATTTTGCTCGCTCTGTAGATAATAGCCCATTTTCAATAAAAGTGATCTGGTTGCTGCCTCTGGTGATTATTCTGTTTCTCTCCATTAGTATGATCAAGGGGCTTGGGGAGTCATTCCCCGTTATTGCATTTATCTACTCCCCATCATAACTATTTTGGCCGGACAGTTAATACATATTCCAAAAAAAATCACATTTGTTTTTGCCGCTTTAGGTGCATTTGTCCTGTATGAATTATCTGCCTTCTTTTTATTCTCTTATGCCTTTAGCTTGGGTTGGGAGAAAGAAGGTTTTCTGCATGCAATCATGTATCCTATTGCTTTATCCGTTGTGTTGGGATTGGTCCTGGTAGTACGTGATTGGGGATTAGTTACCCTTAGCCTGTTTTTGACCTGCCTGCTCGTGTTAACTTTTCCTGACTTGCAGGCCAACCTGGCTCGGCCTTTTGATCACAGTAAGCCCCATGAGATGGAACGAAATTTCTATCCCTTTAGCTACTTTGCCAAATCTATCACTTACACTCCACTTGATCGCTATTTTATCTCTGAACATATTCAGCAAGATTATAAAATGTTATGTGAAAAATAAGTGAAAGATGTAAATGGATGTTCAATGTATTCTTTAACCAGAAGGCTCGTTCTGACCAATTTGTTTTTTCAGATAATCTGTCAGAAGCGCTGACTACGGATTTTACTTACATCTTTTTAACCAAAAAGGATTGGGACAATCTTCAATATGCGCCGGAATACGCCAGCTATAATCAAGCGATTAATACGGCTATCCAAAACGGTGTTTACACCATCGAGGTAGACTCTCAGCAGAAAATTGTTCTCCTGAAAAAGAAACAATAGTAGCAGGTTTTAGAGTTATGTGTGGTATTGCCGGTATTTTGCAATTTAATCATCAACCCGTTACCGCCGCTTTGGTTCAACGCATGACCGATGTTATCCGCCATCGCGGCCCCGACGGTGATGGAATTTATACCAATGGATCGGTCGGCCTGGGCCATCGTCGCCTGTCTATTATTGATCTGTCTACGGCGGGACGCCAGCCAATGAGCAACGAGGACGGCTCGCTCTGGATTACCTACAACGGCGAAATCTATAATTTTCAGGAAACCCGCCACCTGCTGCTTCAAAAAGGCCATCAGTTTCAATCCAACACCGACACCGAGGTTATCCTCCACGCTTACGAGGAATGGGGTTTTGACTGCCTGACCCGCTTCAATGGCATGTTTGCTTTTGCCCTGTGGGACCAACCCCGGCAGCGTTTGTGGCTGGCTCGAGACCGGTTGGGCATCAAACCCCTGTTTTATGCGCTTTGCCCGCCCACATCGGGACAGCCCGGCCCTTTTTTGTTTGGCTCAGAAATCAAAGCCCTTCTGGCCGGTGGTTTACTTGATCCAAAAATCAATCTGACCGGGCTGCACCATTTTTTATCGCTCAATTACACACCCGCGCCTCACACCCTTTTTGAAAATATTTTTCAACTACTGCCAGGCACTATCTGGTTTGTGACGCAACCGGTCAGTTCCAGCTAAGCGAATACTGGGATGTGGGCTACCCCGAAGCAGCTTATCGTGATGAAAAATATTACTTTGACGCCTTTGAGCAATTACTGGCCCGGGCGGTTCAGGCTCAATTGGTCAGCGACGTCCCCCTCGGCGCATTTTTGAGCGGCGGGGTTGACTCAAGCGGCATCGTCCATTGGATGTCAAGAGCCACGTCGCAGCCGGTCAAAACCTTTTCCATCGGATTTCAGTATAAATCATACAATGAGTTAGAGTATGCCCGTCAGGCGGCCCAAACCTGCCGGGCCGAACATTACGAACAATATGTCAATGTAGATGCGGCGGCTGTTTTGCCCAAAATCGTCTGGCACGCCGAGGAACCTACGGCCGATTCTTCCATGCTGCCCCTCTATTACCTGGCCCAGATGACCCGCCAGCACGTGACCGTCGCCCTCTCCGGCGATGGGGCCGACGAAATTCTGGCCGGGTACGAAACTTACCAGGCTTTTTACGCCCAGCAGCTTTATCGGCTGCTGCCGGGCTTTTTCCGGCGGCGAGTCGTGCATCCCCTGGTTCACCTTTTACCTGTTTCTGATAACAAAGTAAGTTTCGATTTTAAGCTCAAACGTTTTGTTAATAGTGCCGAACTTGACCCGGATGCGGCCCATGCTTCCTGGCGCATCATCTTCGATGAGTCCGCTAAACGGTCCCTCTATAATCCTGATATTCAGGCTGCCCTCAACGGCTTAAGTACCTTAGATTTGTATCGGGGGGCTTTTGCCAAAACTGACGCCCAGCATCCCCTCCATCGCATGTTATATGTGGATACCCGTTTTTATCTACCCAATGATATGCTGGTTAAAGTTGACCGGATGAGCATGGCCCACTCCCTGGAAGTGCGCGTACCCTATCTCGATCATGAAGTGGTGGAATTTGCGGCGGCTATGCCGCCCTGGTTAAAATTAAAAAATTACCGGCATAAAAAATATTTACTCAAAGCTATTCTCGGCCAATATTTGCCGGCCAATCTTCTCTGGCGCAAGAAGCAGGGCTTTAATGTCCCCAAAGGCATTTGGTTAAAAAATGAACTCAAGGAATTTGCTTTTGACCATCTTTCGCCCCACCTTATAAAGGAAATGGGCCTTTTTCAACCTGAGGCAATCCAGAAGATTCTTCAGGCTCACACGTCGGGTCAATACGATTACAGTCATCAAATTTGGGGTTTGCTTTCATTATCGCTCTGGTGGCAGCAGTATATCCGCCAATCCGTCCAGGTAGTTGCTTAACGTAACTACTCAGGCATGTCATTTCGACCGAAGGGAGAAATCTCTAATGCCTATGCAGCGTAATAGGGATTTCTCGGCCTACGGCCTCGAAACCTGCCCTGAGCCTGTCGAAGGATGACATGAGGGCTGAGTAGTTACCTTAACTTTATAAAGATTTCGATGAAATGAGGAAAAAATGGCGCATTATTTAGTAACCGGCGGGGCCGGTTTTATTGGCAGCAACATCGTAACAGAATTAGTTGCGCGGGAACAGCAGGTGCGCGTGCTGGATAATTTTGCAACCGGGCAGCGCCGTAATTTGGCCGGGTTGCCCCATGATGTCGAAGTAGTTGAAGGCGACATCCGCAGCTATCATTTGGTCCGCGAGGCTGTAAAAGGCGTGGATTTTATTTTGCACCAGGCTGCGTTGCCCTCGGTGCCTCGCTCCGTGCGCGACCCCATTACTACCAACGAGGTCAATGTCATGGGATTGCTGAATGTTTTGCAGGCCGCCCGCGAGGCCGGAGTCAAGCGGCTGGTCTTTGCTTCTTCCTCCTCTGTTTATGGAGCTAATCCGGAACTGCCCAAACGCGAAACGATGTGTCCCGCCCCTCTTTCACCCTATGCTATTTCTAAACTGGCCGGCGAACAATACTGTCTGGCCTTTTGGCGTTTGTACGGCTTTGAAACGGTCTGCCTGCGTTATTTTAATGTTTTTGGCCCCCGCCAGGATCCCACTTCTCAATATTCGGCGGTTATTCCCAAATTTATCACCGCGTTGTTCAATAACCAGGAGTTGACCATTCACGGCGATGGGAGCCAAAGCCGCGATTTTACCTTTATAGCTAACGTAGTTCAGGCTAATTTAGCGGCTTGCCTGGCCCCGGCTGCGCCGGGCAGCGTTTTTAACATTGCCTGTGGCAAACGATATACGTTATTGGAATTGGTCGAGAATCTGGCCGATATTGCCGGCTGCCAGCCGCAGCTACGGTTTACTGACCCCCGTCCGGGCGACGTAGCCCATTCACTGGCAGATATAAGCCGGGCCACCGAGGTGTTAGGCTACAACCCCGGCGTTGATTGGCGTGAAGGGCTAACTCAAACGGTCGAGTGGTTCCGCTAAAATAGTCTTCGTGTAACGCTATGGGATAACCTGTTGCCACAAAAACCGAAACCTCGCCAGAGGCACGCCGTCAAGAGCACGCGAAGTTAATGAAATCAAACCTGATCAATCGAAACTGGCCTGACCTGCTCCTGATCGTTATTTTAGCGCTTCTGCCCGGCCTCTTCTTCTGGCGGCTGCTCACCCCCAACTCCGCCGACCGCCTGGCTATCGCTGCCGGCGATTTTACTGAGCAATATTTTCCTTTGCGTGCTTTTGCCGCCCAGTCCTGGGTTCAGGGCCAGCTTCCGCTGTGGAATCCCTACCTCTTTGGCGGCCAGCCCGCCCTGGCCGATATTCAATCCGGGGCTTTATATCCGCCCCACATTCTGGAAAGCCTGATTTTGGGGTGGAACGGCCTCGGCTTTCCCCTCTGGGCTTTACAGTTTCAAGTTATTGCTCACTTCTCCCTGGCTGCCGTCGGAACCTACCTCTTCACCCGCTCTTACCTCCTCACCACCCTTCGGCCTGAATCTGAAAACGAAGCCTCGCCTCCTCGCCCGCTTCGCGTCGCTTCCCTGCGGCGGGCACGCTTCGGCGGGGTGATGGCCTCGCTGGCTTTTACCTACGGCGGCTACCTTACCGGCTTCCCGGTGCAGCAGCTCACCATTTTAGAAACCAGCGCCTGGCTGCCCTGGATCATGTGGGCCGTTACGGTAGCTACGCGACCGCCAACCCTGGATCACAAGCAAATCTCCCCTGCTCCCCTGCTCCTCCGCTCCCCTGCCCCTTATTGGGGAGCGCTCGCCTTTGCGATGGCTATTCTGGCCGGGCATCCCCAAACTGTGCTCTACATCTTCTACCTCAGCCTGGCCTACATTCTGTATTTACGATTTACGATTTACGATTTACGATTTACGCATCACTATATCCTACATTTTTTCGTTTCCCTTGCCCCCTGGCTCATCATCGTCCTCCTGGGCGCGGCTATCGCCGCTGCTCAACTGTTGCCCACCCGCGAATTCATTGCCCTCTCTCTTCGATCCGACCTTTCCTATCAAGCTGTCTCCGCCGGTCTGCCCTGAACGAGTTATCGCTATCCTCTATCCCGGCTTTTCGCG
>JAAUSP010000432.1 GCA_012032575.1 Anaerolineales bacterium
CGCCCGCGCCGGGTCGCTGCGCCGGAACCACCGCCGCCAGCCGCGGCTCCCCAGCGCACGCCCGAAGAAATCAAGGCGCAGCGGGACGCGATGATGGCTCGACGCGCCCAGAAAGCCGCCGGGATTATCCCGGAAGCCGAAGCCGAACCCGCGCCCAAGCAGAGCGAAGCCGCCGCCACCACTGTGGCCGCGCCTCCTGCCGCTCTCGCAGAAACGTTTGTGCCTGCGACGGCTGCACCGGGCCAGCCGGATGATTTGAAAGTGATCGAGGGGATTGGCCCCAAAATAGCCGGTCTGCTCAATGCTGCCGGGATCACCACCTTTGCCCAGTTGGCCGAAACCGAAGTCAGCCGGCTGGACCAACTTCTGGTGGATGCCAATCTCCGCCGCCTGGCCGATCCGGGCACCTGGCCGGAACAGGCCAAACTGGCCGCTGCCGGTGATTGGGATGCTTTCAAGAAATTGACCGATGAACTCAAAGGTGGCCGGCGGGTGGGCTAGGGTCCATAGGTAATTATTAGATAAGTCTCCACCATGTCATTTCGAGCGACGAAGGAGCGAGAAATCCCTATAGAGTTGCTCTTTAGACCAGATACGGGGGATTCCTCGTTCCGCTCCGCTTCACTCGGAATGACATGGGAAGTATGTATTTTTTCGATCATCTCTATTGAGGCTGTTTTGTAGGGCAAACTGTTTGTCCTAAATCCGGTCGGGCCTACAGCACGACACCGACAATGGAAATATTTCCGTAGTTTGCTATCGGGGGCCGGCGGTCTATTTACGAAGGGGGAACTCTGATGCTGCTAACCTATATTGCTTTAGCTATTGGCTTGATTGGCCTCTTTTTGGCCTGGCACGCCGGGCGCAAAAACGGTGAACTGCAAGAGCGGATTGCTCAAGTGAACAGCCGGGTCTATAACCTGCGGCGCGAACTGCAAGAGGCTCAGGAAAAAGCCGAGCAGGAAATGATCGCTCTGAAGTTTCAACTGCTCAAGGTGCAGGGCGAGCTAAAAGTTACGCCGGAGATGAAAATGAGCGAGATTGTGGCCGTTCATCCCCAGGCGCAGCAGGTGCTGGCCGGGTTTCATCTGGGCGGCTGCTCAAGCTGTTCGTTCGATCCGCGCCAATCGCTGGGCGAAGTGGCGGCGGTCAATGGCCGGGAATTGGAACCGATTCTGGTGGCGCTCAACGGCTTGATTGTCGAAAGCAACGGCAATGGGGCGGTTTCCCCGGAAAAGCTGAAGACTCCCAATATCCAACTGCATTTCTAATTGCTTCTTCGGAAGGGACAGAAAACACCTGCCGGCTTATATCTGGGCAGGTGTTTTCGTTTGTATAGTTGGTTCAGGCGAAAAAGTCAGGTTAAGTAAACTTAACCGGGCGTTAATGCAGCCTTAATTTGGAACGAATAACATCCAGTCAACCAGAATCTAATCACCTGTCAAAACCCATGATTGACTCCGCCCTTATAGATCAATACCTCAATTTTCTGACCCAAACGTATGGCAATTGGGTTTATTTGATCCTCTTCACCGTCATCCTCATCGAAACCGGGGTCGCCTTTGCCTCGTTCTTGCCCAGCGAGACGGTCATGTTTGCCATTGGCGCATTGGCTACCCGAACCACCCTGGAAATTGGCTGGCTCTATTTTTTGCTCACCGTGGCCTGCATTCTGGGTGACAGCGTTAATTATGGCGTGGGCAAATTTATCGGCTCGCGCCTGTTTAGTGGCCGGGTTCGTTTTTTTAAGAAAGAATACCTGGATCGCGCCCACAATTTTTACCAGCGCTATGGCGACCGGCTCATTTTTGTCGCTCGTTTTCTGCCCTTTTTTCGCACGTTTATTCCGATTATCGCCGGCTCGGTGGGGATGTCCTACAGCCGGTTTTTGATTTTTAATATCCTGGGCGGGGTAGTCTGGGCCGCATTGTTTATCTTCGGCGGTTACTTTTTTGGCAATTTACCGCTGGTTAAACAGAACTTTAGTTGGGCCGGACTGGCGATCATTTTGATTTGGCTGCTGCCGTTAGGTTTCCAGCTTTTTAGACAATACAGTTCAAAAAAGTGGGCCAATTCCTGAATTTTTAAGGTTAACCTCTTGACAAACGGGACTGACTGGTTTATCATATAAACAAATTTACAATTATCTATATGATTAAGTGAGCGTATGTCTAATTTTGATATGGTTGCCTTTTGCAAAGCTTTGGGCGACGAAACCCGGCAGCGAATTTTGGAAATATTGCAAAGCGAAGGTGAGAAGTGTGTCAGTGATCTGGTGGACGCTTTTAAGGTCTCCCAGCCGACCATCTCCCATCACCTCAATTTTCTCCGACAGGCCAACCTTGTCACCAGCCGCCGCGAAGGCAAACAGATTTATTACAGAGCGAATCAGGGTAATATTGTTGAATGTTGCGGCATGCTCTTCACCAAGTTTGTCCCCACCGAGCTTAGTTTGCAAGAGTTTATTGAGCCAGAGGCGGAGGCGATGAGGTGAGGCATAGTGAGGCGAGAGGTGAATTTTCGCCTCATCGCCTCACTATGCCTCACCTCTTTTTTTATTCTATCCTATAGATATATTTATATATTTACATTTATAAAAGGAGAAAAATTTATGAGTAACATAAGTATTAAAGAACAAGTTCGGGAACGTTACGGCGCGATTGCCGAGCAGCATCTCAACCCGGCGGCAGCCGCTCCGATTGAATTGCTGGATGTCCGGCCTCAGACCGAGGCAAGCTGCTGTGGTCCCGCCGGCGGCTGTTGCAGTCCCGGCGACGCGGGACAGGATGTCAGCATGGCCCAGGCGCTTTATCAAACCGCTGATATTTCCGGCCTGCCCGATACCGTTACCCTGGCTTCGCTGGGCTGCGGCAACCCGACAGCCATTGCCGCCTTGCAGCCCGGCGAAACGGTGCTCGATCTCGGTTCCGGCGGCGGCATTGATTGCTTCATTTCGGCCAAATTTGTCGGTCCCTCCGGCCGGTGATTGGGGTGGATATGACCGACCGCATGCTGGCTCTGGCGAATCAAAACAAGGCCAAATTAGGCGTGACCAACGTCGAGTTCCGCAAGGGTGAGATTGAGAATTTGCCGGTCGAAGATAACAGTGTGGATGTGATTATCTCCAACTGTGTTATCAACCTTTCGCCGGATAAACCAGCCGTCTTTCGCGAGGCGTTTCGGGTGTTGAAGCCGGGCGGCCGCTTTGCCGTATCGGATATGGTCACGGAGGGGGAGTGGCCGGAACAGCTCACCGCCAACGTCGGGGCCTGGGCCGGCTGCATCACCGGTGCAATTGACCAAAATGATTACTTGCAGCAGATGCGCGAAGTCGGTTTTGTAGAGGTGGCGATCGAGTCACGTAGTTCTTACGGCCTGGAAGACCTCGACGCACTGGATGAGGCCAGCCAGGAGAAGTTGATGAAAGGGTTGGACCGGTCCACCATCTCAGCCGACGTTCGCCTTTACAGCGCCCGGATTGTGGCGCGCAAGCCTATTGTCTAGCTGATTTTCATAATGGCAAAAATGATGCGTGATGCGCGACTTTTTACGCATCACGCATCACGCGCTGAGTTGTATCTTTATGGCCGAAACGTGATTAGGGAAAAGGACGATTTCAAATGCCAGCTCTCCTCTGGCGAGGATGTCTTTGACGGACGGAAGATGAGCCGCGAATGGTCTGGTATCCGGGATGAGGGCAATTTTCTCAGGCCGGGGTGAGCAGGGGAATACTTTCTGTGGCGATAGCCCGATAAAAGAGAGTATTTCCCTGAGTCATCTCCTGCCAGGCGGCTGGAGGGATTACACGAGGACTCAGGAGCACATCGTAAGCCAGCGAGATTTCGGCAGCCAGCCAAAGAATAGCATGCTTGAGACTATAATCAGAAGTTCTGACCAAAACGAGAATATCCAGATCAGAGTCGAGATTAGCTTCACCACGTGCCTTAGAGCCAAATAAACGCACATCTTTTAGCTCCTGGCTAAACTTGTCTGTTAATTTTTCAATAAAAGCTTGTATTGCTCTCTCTTCGTTTGCCGACAGATATTCGTTACCCCGGTTCATTCCAAAAACCCTTTCTCCCGTAGATATTCAGAGATGCGCTGGACAAAACGTCGGGCTTGATTTAACGACAACTCAGCCGCATCGGCAAAAATAGGGATTTCAATGGCGTAATCCGCATCCTCTCGGATCGTCAACGTCTCGCCATAGATGTTGCTGTACTCCGACTCAATCGGGCCGGATTTGATGAAATGGCTGCGAAAGGCGCTAATGACACCGGAGTGTTTGCGCCGCTCTTCACCAATGGTCAATAACATTGCATTGGCTGCATAAAAGATAGCATAGTAAGCACGGTTGACGGTTGCCCGAAAATCGCCCACCTCAAAGTTGACTTGGGCAGTGTGGAGGGCTTGTTCGGCCAACTCCATCAGTTGCTTGATACGGAAATTTACTGTGTTCATGATCCGGGTGATTTTACTCTTGTTAGTGGTAAGGATAATGTGGATACCAACACGTGTCAAGTGGGCATAAGTTATTATGAAGTAGTCCCATTTGACCTGGCCTCGTTCTCATTGGCAGCAGCCCCAACTCTATGCTAAAATACCCCCACATTTATGAAATCTCACGAATTACCCAAAGAACAAATAAGCGCTCCCCCACTTTCGCAAGTTTCCCCAACATCTCATCCCCTTCGCCAGGTTTCCCTTACTTCCCACCCGTTTCTTCAGTTGCCTCACCTCCTTGCCGTTGGCCTGATTCTGTTCTATATTATCACCTTCACCTGGCTGGCGACCCTGCGCCACGCTAGCTTTGACTCCAGCGGCTTTGACCTGGGCATTTACGATCAGGTGGTCTGGAATACGCTGCACGGACGGCCTTTCTTCTACACCACCACCGGTCTGCCGCTGCTGCACCTATCGAACCACGCCTCGCTGATTCTGCTGCTGGTTGCTCCGTTTTATCTGATTCACAGCGGCCCGGAAACCCTGCTGTTTTTGCAAACGG
Source organism: Anaerolineales bacterium (assembly GCA_012032575.1). The sequence continues at coordinate 5,006 of JAAUSP010000432.1, forward strand.
CGGCGATTGGTCTCGGCGGGCTACCCCTCTTTTGGCTGGCGCGAGAGAAATTAGGGCTGGATAATAAAAAACCACAGATTTCACCGATTACACAGAGAATAGAAGAAAATAAATCCGTGAAATCTGTGTCATCTGTGGTTAACTTTCAGTCTGGTGACTTCGCAGCTTTGACCCTTCTAGCGGCCTACCTGCTCTTTCCCACCCTGCAAATTGTCAACCTGTGGGATTTCCACCCGCCGGTGCTGGCGGTGGGCTTTTTTATGGCGGCTTTTTACTGCCTGGTCAAACGCAAGTCGGGCTGGTTTTTGTTCTTCGCCTTTTTGGCTATGCTCTGCAAAGAGCAGCTTCCGTTGCAAGTCGCTTTTCTGGGGCTGGCTGCCATCGTTATGCACCGCGATTGGCGCTTGGGGCTGACCACTATTGTCCTTGCGTTGACATATTTCTTCATTATTATGTATTGGGTCATCCCGGCCAACAGCGTCACCGGCGACCATCTTTTCATCGGCTTCTATGCCGAACTGGGTGACTCGCCCGCCGAAATTGTCCTGACTACTCTCACCCGGCCCGATCTGGTGCTGAATATTTTGCTCCAGCCGACCCGGCTGCAATATCTGTTCGACATTCTGACCCCTTTTGCCTACCTGCCACTGCTCGGCCTGCCCATCCTGGCGATTGGCGCGCCCTCGTTCGCCATCAATCTGCTCAGCGGCAACACCGCCATGCACGACGCCACCGGGGCACAGTACGGCGCTGACATCGCCCCCTGGCTCGCCTGGGCCGCGTTATACGGGATGGTCTATCTGCGACGCATCACGCATCACGCATCACGCATCACGCATCACGCATCACGCACCACGTACCACGTTTCACGCATCACATTTTCTTATTTGCCCGCTGTTATCCTATTCGCCGTCGCCCTGACCTGGCAGCTTTTTCACGGATTCTCGCCCCTGGCGCTCGACCCGCCGCAATGGGAAATCACGGCTCACGACCGGCTGGCCCAGCGTTTTATCGCCCAGATTCCGCCCGATGCTTCGGTGGCCGCCCAGGGCAAACTTTATCCTCACCTCAGCAACCGGCTGATTGCTTACCAACTGCCGGATGTCAACGAGGCTGAGTATGTTTTTTGACGCCACCACCGGCACCTGGCCCGTCCACCCCAACGACATCTGGGCGCTGTCCAGAGAACTGACCAGTTCCAGTGAGTATGGGGTGCTCGATGCTGCCGATGGCTATTTGCTGCTCAAACGCGGCCTGACCGCAACCGACATTCCCACCGCTTTTTACGATTTCGCCCGTGTGGCCGACCCCCAGCCGCAATACTCGGTGAAGGTCGAATTTGGCGATGAACTGCGGCTGATCGGCTATGATGTGCTAGACGACCGCGCTGGGAAGAAACATCAGTCCGGCTGTACTGGCAAGCCCTCCGCCCGCTTGAGCGTGAGCTGCGCCTCTACCCCTTCTTTGTCAACGTCGAAGGGCAGATGGTCGAAAACACCGAGCAGCGGCCCCTGCTGACCCAACTCTGGTTTCCGCCCCCCCTGTGGCAGCCCGGCGAAACCGTCATGGCCGAAACGATGCCCTGGGCTTTGGGCGAGCGCTGGAGTCTGGTCCGTCGGCGTCCTGGCCGGCAACAACTGGTCCGAT
>JAAUSP010000433.1 GCA_012032575.1 Anaerolineales bacterium
CAGTAACAAGGGCTTTTGAGGGCCTGCGCGAGGCCGTGCACAACATTCGCGCCAGCCGGTTTTGAGAAGTTCAATATTGACCTGATGTACGGCTTTGCCGGGCAGTCGGTGGCGGATTGGCGCGACAGCCTGGAAAAGAGCATCGAGTTGGAGGCTGATTACATCACCCTGTACCGGATGCGCTATAAGGGGACCGGCTTGCAGGATCAGGCCAATCAAGTTTCTAAAGAGGTTGTCTCCGATATGGCGTCGGCGGCCAATCAAATACTCCATCAGGCCGGCTATATCGCTCCGCCGGGCAAAAATACCTACAGCCGTCTCCCCGGCGATGCCGGCACCAGCGATTACCTGACCAATCGGGTGGTCAAGGGGACGCCGTATCTGGGGCTGGGGTTGGGGAGCGCAGTCGCTCAGCCACAACACCCTGGCTTACAACCGGGGGGCCGGGCCAAAAAGCATCGAACCTTATGAAAAAGAGGTGCGGGCCGGCCGCCTGCCGATTCAGGACCTCTACAACATGGCGCTGCCGGTGAGCATGGCCAAATTCATTTCCGTTTCTTTCTACTTCGGCGAGATCAATCGAACTTACTTTGCCCAGAAATTCGGCTTTACCCTGGAGTCATACTTTCCTGCCGAGGTCGAATTTGTGCTGGCCGAGGGTCTGATGGAATACCGGGGCGACTGTCTGAGTCTGACGCCGCAGGGGGCCAAAGTTTACAGCGGCGTGATCGCGCTCTTTTATGCCCCGGCGGTCAAGCTGCACTTGCTGCAACGTCCGGTGGACCTGAGCGAGCGCATGCCGGCGCAGTTGCAGCGGGAGTTGCGGCGGCGTTTTGAGATCAAGTTGGCAGCATAAAGCAGCAGGGGAGCGGGGGAGCAGAGGTGCAGGGGCGAATTATCACCCCTGCATCCCTGCCGTAGAAAAGAGAATCTGATGAAACAGTACGATTTCGCCAACATCCTCTTCGCCGGGCCGTGTAATTTGCGCTGTCCTTACTGCATCGGGCGGCAGATCAATCCGGCGTTGAACCGGAATAACTTAAACGAGTTTCCCCTGCGCAATCTGGATGGGTTTGTGGCATTAATTCGACAGCATGGGGTGACGGAGGTGGTTTTCACCGGCACCACCACCGACCCCCAACTCTATCGGCACGAGGCGCGGCTGCTGGCGTGGCTGAGGGAACGATTGTTGCCCTATTCACCTTCCTGTATAGACAAGTACGACCCCTCCCCAACCCTCCCCCTTTTAGGGGAGGGAGAAAGCCCATTACTCGTTGCACACCAATGGGCAACTGGCGCTGCGGAAAATGGATGTTTTCAACCAGTATGACCGAGTTTGTATCTCGTTCCCATCATTCAAAAGAGACACGTACCAAAAGCTGATGGGATCGTCCCGCGTGCCGGATTTGGCGGAGATTGTGCGGCAGGCACGAGTGCCGGTCAAGGTGTCGTGCGTAATCAACGAACATAACCACGGCGAATTGGCCGCTTTTTTGGACCAATGCGGCGCTATCGGCATCAAGCGGGTGGTGCTGCGTTACCTGTACGGCGAGACTCGCTCGTGGACTCTGCCGGACCGGCTCATGCTCCGCTCGGTTTACCGGAGCAACCCGGTTTATGATTATCACGGGATGGAAGTCACCCTGTGGCGTTTTGACCAGACTGCCAGCACCTCGCTCAATCTCTTTAGCAACGGCGTTATCAGCCCGCATTATTTGTTAACCCAGGCTGAGCCGAGAGAAAATAGAGAATAGGAAGTTAGGTAGCTCCAAGAAAATAATTACTCAAATATTCGTGTTGCGTCTTGCGTCTTGCGTAAGATCAAACAAACGGAACACGCAAGACGCAACACGTTTTGGTTAATTTAAATCTTGGGGTTGCCTTAGAGAGGCACTACCTCTATTCTCTATTCCCCATCTTCTATCCTCTCCTTTCTTGTGCTATAATTAACATTGTCTGACCTCACTCGGTAAAGGACTCATAGATGCAACAAAACAAAGCCCTCTTTTTTGGCATCATTGGCCTGGCTGTGCTGATTGTTGCTGCGCTGATTGCCGCCCGCTTTTTTCTGGCCGACCAGATTGAACTACCCACTCTGGCCGAGAAAGTTTCTATCCGGGTGGTGGCAGCGCCTTCGATTGAACCGTGGGCCAGGCAGGCCGCGAGTGCATTCAACCAAAAGAACCCCAACACCCAGGTAGAAATTGTCAGGGCCAATGGTTTGATTCCCGACGCCCAATTCCGCGCCGATCCGCAAAATCCTCCGGCGGCCTGGCTGGCGGAGGCCACTTTTATGGTCGAGTTGGCTGGCCACCGGGGCCTGGCCTTTCAGGATGCTCAATCGGTGGCCAGCAGCGGGCTGACCTGGGGCGCGTTCAAGACCAAGCAGGATGAGTTCAATCAAAACTACGGTGGTCTGAGTTGGGAAGGGCTGCATGCCAAAGCCGTCAGCCCGGAGGATGGATTAAATTTCGTCGTCGCCTCGCCCGCAAACTCCGCCGAGGGGTTGGCCGCGCTTATTTCGGCGGCGGCGGCAACCCTCAAAAAAGATAGCTTATCCGGCAGCGATGTCAGCCAGGCCGACGCCTGGTTGACGGAATTGTTCGAGATCAACGCCAAAACCCCGGCTACCCCGGCTGACAATTTTGCGACCATGCGGGTGTCGGCGGGCGACGCCGGTCTGTTGAGCCTGGCCTCATGGCGGCGGGCACGGCTGACCGAAAATCCCGATTTTACCACCTCGCCCGCTCAACCGCCGGTCAACCTGGATTATCCGCTGGCTATCTTTAGTCAGGCCAGCCCGGCGGCCCAGCAAGCGGCTACGGCCTTTCGCACGTTTCTGCTCGATGCCGGTCAGCAAAACAGCCTGAACACCGTTTTCCTCGACCCGGCCAGCACTGCTTCATCCGGCGTTCAAGCCGACGGCGATGCCGTCCAACGGCTGCTCGATTTGGCGGGGCGGGTATTGCAATAAAGGTAATTTCCAGGAAAATATTATTTAATCCGTGTTGCGTCTTGCGTAATGTAAACGGAACACGCAACACGCAACACGCAAGACATATTTAACGTTCCTGTGGAGGAAAAGAATGTCGAAAAAGTTATGGTCACTTCTGCTGCTGCTTGTGCCTTTTCTCGCGGCGCTGGCCTGTTCGTTTGGGGGTGACAGCAGCGGCACGGAAGGCTTTACGGATAACGGAACCCCGCAGTCTCAGTGCGCGGCCAACGCGGTCGAAATTTCGATTGTTTACGCGCCGGAGTCGCAGCTTTACCTGGCGGGTGAGGGTTACGACGCCATCAATCAATTTAATCAAGCCTATGCAGAAGGCCGCAACCCCGTCACCGGGCAGGCTTTGGCCAGCGGCGAGCGGGCGATTTGTGTCAAGGGTGAGTCCGGCTCATCGGGGACCATTGCACAGGGCATCATCAATGCGGTGATTGCCCCCAACAACGCCAATGTATCCAAGCCCACTATTTTCGCTCCGTCAGTGAGCCACTGGCTGGCCCTGGTTAATTATCAGACCGGCCGCCAGATTTTTGATCTGGCCGACAGCCCGCCGACGGCGCTGGCTCCGGTGGTCATGGCCATTTGGGAAAGCCGGCTGAAAGCGATCCAGGCCAAAAACGGCAGCGAGCCGGTCGGTTGGGAAGAACTGCTGGCAGTGCTCAACTCGCCCAACGGCTGGGCCGACTACAATATCCCCGGCAACCGGACCACCGTTTATTACGGCCATACCGACCCGCTGGTAAGTTCGACCGCCCTCTCGACGCTGATTGCCGAATTTTACGCCAGCGCCCGCTCCAACAGCAGCCAGCCCGACTTCCGCAAGCTGTCGCTGGAACAGGTCAATGATCCCAAGGTGCAGCAGGGCGTGCGCAACATTGAAGAGTTGATTCGCCACTACTCGTCGCGCACCACCGAGTTCAAAGAGTACATTGCGCAGGGGCCGGAATACCTGGATTTTGTGGCGCTGGAAGAAAACGATTTGATTTACATCAACCAGGGCAAAACCGAGTACAAGCCGCCGGAGAAGCTGGTGGCGCTGTATCCCAAAGAAGGCACCTTCTGGCACGAGCACCCGTATGCTATCCCCCAGGCCGACTGGGTTACGGATGAGCAGCGCCAGGCCGCCAAAACCTTCACCGAATACATTCGCAGCGAAGCGGTACAGAAAAAAGTGTTGGAAAGCGGCTTCCGGCCGGTCAACCCGGCGGTGGCGGTGGGTTATCCTATTGCCACCGAATTGGGAGTTGATCCCAACCAGCCGACCACCATTCTGGAAGTGCCGGACCCCGATGTGATTGCGGCGGTGCAGGCCAGTTGGCAGTTTGTCAAGAAACAGGCCGACGTACTGCTGGTGATTGACACCTCCGGCTCGATGGCCGGCGACAAAATTGACCAGGCCAAAACAGCGGCCAACGCCTTTTTAGACAAAATGCCGGCCCAAAACCGGGTGGGACTGGTCACGTTTGACAGCCAGCCGCGCGTGCTGGATTTTAATACCAATGCTTTGATCTATCTGGACCCCAACAGCCAGGGTTCCCTCCAGCCGCTCACCTCTTTTGAAGGCGGGCAGAACCAGGTGCGGGCGCAGATCAATGCCCTGGAAGCCAATGGTGATACCTCGCTGTATGATGCGGTGCAGCAATCTATGGAACTACTCAAGCAGGCGCGGGACGATAAAGATGACCGCATTCAGGCCATTGTGGTCCTGAGCGACGGCCAGGATACCAGCAGCCTGACTTCCTTGCAAAGTGTGGTTGAATTAATCAGCGCCAACAAGGAAGATCGCAATCCGATCATCGTTATTCCGGTGGCCTACGGCGGCGACGCCGACATCAACGCGCTCAACGGCATTGCCCGTTCCAGCGCCACCCGCGTCCAATCCGGCGACCCGGAGAATATTCAGAAGGTATTGGAGATTATCGGCAGTTATTTCTAAGCCGACTGCTTTAGGCTCGTCGAGGGTCTGTGACCTCTTAAAAAGTCATGTCATTCCGACCGAAGGGAGGAATCTTCTTCACCGCTGGGTAAACTTTTAGGCAAGGACCAAGATTTCTCGCTGGCGCTCGAAATGACATGCTTGAACTGGGCGCGTTAAATGGTGTCAATTTTATAAAATTCTGTGCTACGCAACCAGGCGCTTCTTGAGGTGGGGAATCAACCCGCCATCGGCAATAATGGCCTGCACCGAGGGGGCAAAGGGGGGAAAGCAAACGAACCGGCTTCACTTTTGATCAATCCGGCCGCCATGTCAAGTTCAACCCAATCGCCGGGGTTGAGAGCTTCGACGGCGGCCGGGCAGGTCAAGGCCAGCAAGCCGTTGTTAATCGCATTGCGATACCAGATGCGGGCAAAGGAAACCGCAATCACCGCGCTCACGCCGGCCTGTTTGAGACAGGTGACAGCCTGCTCGCGGCTAGAACCATTGCCCCAGTTTTTCCCGGCCACAATCACATCGCCCGGCCGCACATTAGCCGCAAAAGAAGGATCAAGGTCCTCCAGGGCATATTGAGCCATTTCCGCCGGATCGGTGACGGTGTAGGTATATTTGCCGGGGAAAATGACATCGGTGTTGACCCCATCACCATATTTCCAGACACGTCCTGATAAAGAAACAATCATAGACATTCTATAACTCACCTGTCTGGCGGCGCAGCCGGTCCAATTCGGCCTGTAGGCGCTGCAACTCGGCCTCGGCTGTGTCGGCGCGTTTGGACTCAGTTTGGGCGCGTTCTGCTTCGGCCTGGGCACGTTCTGCTTCAGCTTGGGCTTGTTCTACGGCTTCATCCAAAGTAGGCACAAATTCCTGGCTAACCGGGTCTACTATGCGTAATAGTTCCCCTCTGGGTTGCAGAATTGCCCCTAATTCCTGGCTGAATAATGTTCCGGCGGCAGATAAGGTCATGGGTTGATAGTAATTGTTCATTAAACGAAAGCCTTGCAGCCGGGGCGAGAGGTATTCATCCAGAGGGTCAAACAAAAAGTATTCGGGCACGCCCAATCGCTCATACAAAGCCCGTTTTCCGCCCAAATCTTCCAGCCAGGTACTGGCCGAAGTAATCTCAAAAACCGCACAGGGGGCTATTCGCTCCTGCCATAATTTATAGACCCTCCGGGACTGCTTGGAGACACCTTTGACCACAAACACATCAGGGACTTTGAAAGCAGCCGGATTGCCCTCTTCGTAGTAAAACAGCATATCGGCCGCTACATAAGTCGTCTCGGCCTGTTGAAAAAAGTGGCGCAGCGATTGAAACAAATGCAGAATGGCATTGATGTGAAATTCAGTTTCGCCCATAGGTTGCCCATCCGACTCAGGATAATGAATATCCGGTTTGACCGGGATTGACGGCGCAAAGGTAATAATTTTTTCCATCTTAACCTCCTGGCCCGGCCATGTTATAACACCTGCTCCGGCCCGGCAATTTTGCCGGCGATGGCGCTGGCGGCAACCACCGCCGGCGAAGCCAGGTAAATGTCGGACTCGCGGGTGCCCATGCGCCCGCGGAAATTACGGTTGGCGGTGCTAATGGTGACTTCACCGGGGGCGGGAATACCCATGTGGTTGCCCATACAGGGGCCGCAGCCCGGCGAATTAAAAAACGGCTCCGGCGGCCAGCAGCGTTTCCACGTAGCCGGCCTTG
>JAAUSP010000434.1 GCA_012032575.1 Anaerolineales bacterium
CGGTGTGGTTGATTTTTATTCCACCGGCGTGGCAGGGCGTGGGCTTGGCCGGGAAGTTTATGTTGGATGGTGCGTCTTTGAAACGCATAATTTTTCCCTTAGTTATGGAGTTAATCTTTCCACATTAGCAAACAAGAACGATTTTCTCTATACCAAAACGATAGGGATGATCATGATAACCGTTGAGCCAAGTTCTGCTTATCCGCAAATTTGGTGAAAAGTAACCATCTTCAAGAATCTCTATTCCTTCTTGATTTTTTGGAGGGGGATATGGGTCAAAAAAATAAAGGCTGTGTCTGTCAGCCCGCAAAGCAAGAATATAGTGCCAGCTATCTTTTGTATTAATATTGCACAGTACAACTCCGCCTCTGCTTAAACATCTAACGATTTTATTTCCACGCCCTAAATGAACATTTTTACCCCAAATATATTCCGTTTGAATTGGGAATTTTTTACTACTACGGTCATTCAACCAAGTTCCCACAAGTTGAATAGCTTCCCAAGTAGTGCCACCATGCCCAATCTTGCCGAGGCTATCCACTGTGTTCAGACTGTATAAGTAAATGTGTTTGACTACATCTGCTGGTATTTTTTCCCGATCAAACAAAGCTGAAATTGCATTTATAAAAGTAGTTGGCACACAGTCGTATTCTGAAACTTGCATTCTGAATGGGGTCTTCATCTTTTGTCCTCCTCCTTAAATTAGCCGGTTTCTTCCACCCAAATCACCTGTCTTCTCTAGAGTTGTTGCTGAATTAGGCAATTGGTGTGCTGTTCACACACAAGTTGAACTTTGTCGGCGGCCTAAAGCGCGAGGCTGAAGCGGTCGCGCTGAAAAAGCCAAACTCTGTGAGCTGTAATTTAGTTCAACGGGCTTTGCCCTTTTAGTCCGATGGCTTCAGCCTGGGACACCGGAGCGCTCAACGCGGTTGGCAACATCTTTGTGAACAGCACCGAATTAGGCCAGCGCTAAAGATACGATCAAATTATGAAGCCCTGCGGCTGCGACGGCGACATCATCCACAAAATCAGGTTTGTGATTGCGAAACTTGGCAACTAAGGCATTGAACCGTTTCATGCCCCCAATGGCGTGTTCAACAATGACCCGGATGCTGCTAATGAGCCGATTTTCTTCTTTCTGTTCATCGGTTAAGGTTGGGGCAGGATTAGCTTTCGATTTTCTGGGTTTCTTGTGCGGGATATTGATTTCAACAGCTTCATAATCAGTTTTGATGCCCAGGTAACCTAAGTCCACCCACAGCTTGAAGGTCTTGAACCAAGCCTGATCCGGGGGAAATTCAGATTTGAACAGACCGTAGTCGTGTTTGCTGCCAAAAATGGTATACCCCAGGAACAAGATCATTCTGTAGGCATTCGTGATGACCGTATTTTTGACCGTGTGGCGCTTGCTTTTGCCACTGAACTTTTCCTTTTGGGCTTGAGCCTCTTGAGGACGGCAATGGGGTCGTTCGGTCGCATCTATGAACAATTCGGTGATGTCGGCAAAGGCGGCTTGGAGGTCTTCAAGGCTATTGAACTGGCGTTGGGGTAAAACCTTCAGTCCGTCGAGGGTTCTTAACAACACCGGAAACAGGTTATGGACATTGGTACAGGCTTTGGAACGATCCAGATCGAAATGGTAGCCCAGCACATCAAACGTCGGGTAAGTTTTGAGGTAGTACAACAGGAAGAACAACTTCTTTTCCGGCGTGTTGAGCCGACCTTTTTTGGCCCGCCCCGGGCTTGCGCCGTCGTTGGGCTTTATGCTTTTCGTAAGTCTCTTGGATGATTTCTTCGTAACAGACCGTGAACATCATTAGTAATTTATGGAAAGCCATTCGAGATAACCCGGTCAGGGCTTTGAATTGTCTCTCATCACACTGGGTCAACTTGTCAAGCATCTTGCCCTCCTTATTATGGAAATTGCAAAATGCTTGATTTTACTCAATTTCTGTGGCTATTCAAGTCCTTATTCAGCAACAACTCTATTGTAATTATTGAATGGTCTCGATTGATAACCATGCAGCTTAAAGAATACCAACACCTGGCCCTTAATCACCTGCGCGACTATCTGCACGCGCTTAAAGAAGCCAGGGTAACTGCCGAACAGATCAAAAAGTTTAACCCGGCTATGCCCTTTAACTGGGATGAGGCGGCCTGGGAAAAAGTACATGGGCAGAACGCCCGCTACATTCGCCGCCTTAATGGCGTGGGCCAACCCCTGCCCACCGTTTGCTTCAAAGTACCCACCGGCGGCGGCAAGACCCTGCTGGCCGTTAAAGCTATTGACGCCATCCAGAGCCTTTACCGGGGCCAATCAAGCGGCCTGGTGCTGTGGATTGTGCCGACCCGCCAAATCTACCGCCAAACCATCCTGGCTTTGCGCGACCGCGCCCACCCTTACCGCCAGGCCCTTGATATGGGCAGCGGGGGTCGCACCCTGATTCTGGAGAAAGACAGCCGTTTCTCGCCCGAAGATGTGCAAAGCCAACTGGTTATCCTGATGCTGATGCTGCCTTCGGCCAACCGCCAGAATAAAGAAACCCTGCGCCTCTTTCAAGACCAGGGCGGCTTTGCCCCCTTCTTTCCCGCTGAGGATCAATCTGCCCAGCATGCCGACCTGAAACGCCGTATCCCCAATCTGGACGTGTACGCCCAAGAGGGGCTGCTGGGCAACGTGGTCAAATCCTCATTGGGCAACACCCTGCGCCTGCTCAACCCGGTGATTATCCTCGACGAAGGCCACAAAGCTTACAGCGTTACCGCCCAAAACACCCTGCGTGGCTTTAACCCCGCCTTTGTCCTGGAGTTATCGGCCACGCCCCCACCGGAAAGCAACATTCTGGTGAATATCTCCGGCCAGAGCGTGCTGCGCGAAGGTATGATTAAGCTGGATTTAAACGTTCATCGCAAAACCAGCGCCGATTGGCGGGATACCGTCCGCGCCGCCTGGGAGCACCGGGCCGAATTAGAGCGCGTGGCCCAGAGGCACGAGGCCAATACCGGCAGCTATATCCGCCCGATTGTGCTCTTTCAGGTCGAGCGCACCGGAGCCAAGCAGCGCTTACCCGGCCTCATCCACGCCGAAGATGTGCGCGAATACCTGATTACCCGGCTCAACGTTCTGCCCGATGAAATTGCCGTTAAGAGCAGTGAACGGGATGAAATTGAAGCCATAGATTTACTCAGCCGCGACTGCCCCATTCGCTATATTATTACCAAACAAGCCTTGCAGGAGGGCTGGGACTGCCCTTTGCCTACATTGTCACCATCCTGACCAATCCCGAATCAAACACCGGCATTACCCAACTGATTGGGCGGGTGCTGCGCCAGCCTTATGCCCGCAAAACCGGCCTGCCGGAACTGGACGAAAGCCACGTGTACTGCTACAAGGTTAAAACCTCGCAGTTGTTGGATACTATTCGCACCGGCCTGATCAGCGAAGGGCTGGGCGACGTGGCCGGGCGGGTTATTCCTGATCTAGAACTGGCGGCCAATGGCGGCGTGGTAGATGTTTCAATCCGTTCCCGCTTTCAGGAGTATGCCGGCAAAGTTTACCTGCCCTGTTTTGTTGTGCCCGACCAGCACGGCGGCTGGCGCGAACTGCGCTATGAAATGGACCTACTGAGCCGGGTAGATTGGGACGCCGTTGACCTCAGCCCCCTCGGCGACCTGGAGCTTAACCCCTTGTCCATTCAGGATAGTCATATTAGCATGAGCCTGGATCATATCACCACCATCGAGCCTTTACGGGCTATCCCGACTCAGGATATGCCGCTGGATTTGGTCTTTATGACCCGCCAGTTGCTCGACGTTGTGCCCAATCCCTGGATGGCCTATCAATACGCCGCAGAGACCGTCACCCGCCTCAAAGCTAAAGGCTACGCCGAAGCTGACCTAAAACGGGATGCGGGCTTTATCATTGAAGCACTCAAAAAAGAATTGCCGCCGAAGTGGAACGGCTGACCAAACAGGCTTTTGATACCCTGCTGACCAGCGGCGAACTGCGCTTTTACCTTATCGCCGGCTGCGCCGGCAGCGCCATCCCCGACCGGATCAAAGCCAAAGCCGGCGCACGTAAACTCACCACCGCCACCGGCGATTTACCGGCTCGGACCTTGTTTGATTATTATTTGGAGGAAGATTTTAATCACACGGAACAGGCCGTAGCGCTGTACCTCGATCAACAAGAGGATATTCTGGAATGGTGGTTCAGGAGTAATGTCAGTTCTAACAGTTACAGCATCCAGGGTTGGCGCAGGAACCGCGTCTATCCCGATTTTATCGCCTTGCGGCAGAACGCCCCGATGGTCTATGTCTTAGAAACCAAAGGGGTGCATCTGAGCGGCAACCCCGATACCAATTACAAAAAAGCGTTGTTTGAGATGTGTAACCAATCCAGCCAGCCTACCCCCTGGAGTGAAATTGAGCAAAATTTCAGCGGTCACAAAGTAACCTTTCAAATTGTTTATGAGGATGAATGGCAGCGGGTGCTCAATGCCCTGCTCGCTGAGGCCAAAGAACAATAACCGGCAGCAATTTTTGGCTCACAGCGGGTCTGTCACTCGCGTCTCTGGGGCCATACAATGAGTAAGAAGTTGTTACACAGAGAGGCGCGGAGAAAGCGCTGAGTTTCACAGAGGAACTTTTAGAACTTCTCTGCGTGCCTCTGTGGAGTCTCTGTGTAGCTCTGTGTTCCTTTTTGGCTCTGGCTCATTCAGGTTAAGAGATTATAATGAAGTTATAAAGGGTTGGTCTATGGCCAACCCTTTTTGTTATTATCGCCCGCGTAGAACAAATTATCCTTCAAGGAAAAATAATTATCCTTCAAGGAAAAATAATTTTCGGCCAGGGAAACTTTCTTTTGCTTCTTCATGAAAAGTTTACTGACAGGCTCTTTAAGTTAGGTTAAAATAAGCATAGTTAGAGCTTTAACAAAGTAAATAAAATTTATTTATAAGTGAAAGGAGTTTTCTCATCCCGTGGCAAAATTAATCACCGCCCACCAGGCCTTCGGGCCCCAATTAAAACTGAATAGCACTGTCCAACTTAATGAAGTGGCCGACTGGATTGCCAGGGGCACCAACCTCAAAGAAGGCGATGTGCTGCACGTGCTGCACGAACTGAACAAGGCCATCCTGTACTTCAACCGGCACGGCACGCCGGTCAAACTGCCCGGCATCGGCATCTTTACCCCCAGTATTGACCGTGACGGCGTGATCAAGATCAACCTGCGGGCTGATGTATCCTTACGCCATGAGATCAACAGCCCCCGCGCCTACACTGGCCAGATCAATAACAAGGCCAACATCGGCATAGACAACGAGCGCTACAAAGCCATGTGGGACCTGACCCACCCCGACGACCCGCTGGAAGTCTAACGCTTTATCGGTTTGATTGAGAAAAACAATAAAAAAAGTCCCGCCGCAACGGCGGGACTTTTTTATTTGGCGATCAGGCATTCACATCAATCACCACCCGGCCTTTGATCTGCCCCTTGAGAATTTGCTGGCTCAAGTCGGGCAGGGCGGCCAGAGGTGCTTCATGGATCATGGCCCCCAGCGCTTCCAGGGGCAAATCGTGGGCCAGCCGCGCCCAGGCTTCGAGGCGGCGGGGCTTAGGAACCAGCACCGAGTTGATGCCCAGGATGCTGACCCCGCGTAAAATAAAGGGGAAGACGGTGGTGTTCAGGGTAAACCCGCCGGCATTGCCACAGGCGGCGATGCTGCTCTCCTGGACCATCCCCGGCAGCAGGGCGGCCAGGGTGTCGCCGCCCACCGTATCCACCGCCCCGGCCCAGCGTTCCGATTCCAGCGGTTTGCCGGGCTTGGCCAGCACCGAGCGATCCAAAATCTCTTTGGCCCCTAGCCAGCGCAGATAATCGTGCAGTTCGGCCCGCCCGGTCGAGGCGACAACGTTATAGCCCAGGTTGGCTAAAATGGCGACGGCAATACTGCCCACGCCGCCCGCCGCGCCGGTCACGACCACTTCGCGTGGGTCGGTGGAGATCAGCCCTTTTTCTTCAAGGGCCATAATGCAGAGCATGGCCGTTACCCCGGCAGTGCCGATGCCCATCGCCTGTTTCAGGCTCAATTCCGGCGGCAGCGGCACCAGCCACCCGGCTTTGACCCGGGCCATCTGGGCAAAGCCGCCCCAATGGCTCTCGCCGACGCCCCAGCCGGTCAGTACCACTTTATCCCCTGGTTGGTAGTCGGGCGAGGCCGACTCGACCACGCTGCCGGAAAAGTCAATCCCCGGCACCAGTGGGAACTTGCGGATGATCCTGCCCTGGCCGGTCATAGCCAGGCCATCCTTGTAGTTGAGCGTCGAGTAAGCGACCTCAACCAGCACCTCCCCCTCCGGCAGCGCCTCCCGCTCCAACTCTTTCAGTTCAACCTGCATCCCCCCGTCTTTTTGGTCAGCAACCCAGGCTTTGAAGGTATTCTGTGGCATAGATTTTCTCCTTTGAAAATAGTAGTCAGTAGCCAGTCATCAGTCGTCAGAAAAAAAGTTGTCATTAATTGAATCTACCGCCGATTATCAGAGTCGAATTAGTAATGAATCGCGCAAGGCGGAGGGGAAGAGGAGTGGAAGAGTAGAGGATAGAGGAGTAGAAGATAGAGGATAGAGGATGGAAGATAGA
>JAAUSP010000435.1 GCA_012032575.1 Anaerolineales bacterium
AAAGGCGGCCAGAGGCGTTGGCGGGCGGCAGTATCCCTGGGGCAATCAATTTGAGGCCGGCCGCTTGAATAGTGCTGAAGGGGAGCAGGTGGTTCAGGCCACCACGCCGGTGGGAATTTACACCGGCGGAGTCAGCCCCTTTGGCGCATTTGATTGCGCCGGTAACGTCTGGGAATGGTGCGCCACCCAAGCACCGGGCTATGAGCTTAAACCCTACCCCTATCATACCGCCGAAGATGAATGGGCGATAGATTATCTCAACAGAACAAATATTCGGGCGCTGCGGGGCGGCTCGTGGGACCTCAGTGAAGACGACGCCCGCTGCGTCTGCCGCTACAGGAACAACCCGCACCTTAGGAACTACAGCATCGGGTGTCGTCTGGCGGCCTCCCCCATTGGATAGGTAAACGGTAGAGGGAGATAGCTTGAGATTGGCAGGCTTAGAGAACTTACTACAACTCACCCGCTTGCAATCGCTCAAGGGACTACAGGATGCTTCAGACCGCTACCCAATTAGCGGTGGTGTCAAGCAGCACGGCGGACACGGGGATTGACAAGCCGTGAACGGGCCGGGGCCAGTGCTTCGATTTCTATGTAAACAACAGGTGGTGCATCGGCTGCATAGTTGATCTTTTGCGCAACTTCCAGGTTAATGCGGTACAGTTCGGGGTCGTCTTTGGGCAACAAAATAACTTCCGCTTCCGGCGGAATTTGAGCCAATAAGTCTGGATATTCCAGGATATATCGCTCGAACTCGAAGGAAAGCGTCATATTTTTCTCTGCGATAGTTTCTCGACTATAACTCATTAAACCATCTCCTCCTGATACGTGGCTCGATAATGTTGCCAGTTGGCCTTGATATCTCGCTCACCTAAAGTTAACACCTCTTCCCTGACATACCCATAAAAATCCACTTTATCCTGGGAGCCATCTGGATGAAGTATATCTTTGTGGGGGCGTCCGTGAGCAGTGTCGTAGCGAACAATTGCATGCCATTTTCCATCAATATAGGCTTCATATTGAATACTAAAACGGACGATCCGTCCCTGGGCCAGATAATGGTGATAGCGAAAGCGGTCTTCACGCTCTGGGGTAAAGTAGTAAAGATATTCTTTCTCGTTCATGGGCATCAATATTGTACCTGACTCAGCTATTGGTAGCAAGGTTGACATCCCTTAACCCCGACCTATAATGTGTTGTGGAAATTCCACATTTTGGAGGCAAGTTGTGACTGAAATACTTTTGACCGAAATCATCCGCCCGCTACGGCGGGGACAACTGACCATTCCGGCTGAGTTCCGGCGGCGGCTGGGGATTACCGATGACAGCCTGCTTCAACTTACCCTCCATGACGATAGAATTGAAATTACGCCGGTAGTGACCCGACCGGCTTCCGGTAAAAGTTGGGCGCAGGAACTTTACGCCTTATTTGCCCCGGTACGCGCCGAAGCAGAAGCGATGGATGAAGCTGAGATTGACGCTTTGATTGATGAAGCCGTAAACGAAGTCCGGTCTCAGTGCTAATATGCTCAAGGCTGTTTTTGATACCAATATTTTTCTGCGCGCACTCATCAATCCTCATTCCCGCTGTGGTCGCTTATTGGATGAGTTGGCAAATGACTATGAGTTAATTCTGTCGCCCCCTATCATTTACGAGATATTGGAAGTTCTCCATCGGCCCAAACTGCGAGCAAAATTTCCCCAAATCACCCAACTTCAGATTGTGCAAATTATTACCCTTTTCGAACAGGCTAAAGTGGTCGAACCTACCGAGTCGCCCTCTGCCTCACGCGATCCCAATGATGACAAATTTCTGGCCTGCGCGGTGCATGCCTCAGCCGATTACCTGGTAAGCGAAGACAAAGATTTGCTTGTATTGAATCCCTATCAGGGCATTCAGATTTGCCAACCCGCCGAATTTATTAGCCGGTTAGAAGCCTGGCGAAGAGAGAAGCGGGTATGAAAATCGCTCTGGCTCATGACTGGCTCAACCAGATGGGCGGCGCGGAAAACGTGCTGGAGCGGCTGGTCGAGCTGTATCCCGGCGCGCCCGTATTCACGACCATTTACGGGCCGGCGCTGATGCCGGAGGCGTACCGCCGCTGGGATATTCGCTCCACCTGGCTCAACCGCGCCCCGGCGGTTCACCGCCATCACCAGCCGTATCTGCCCCTTTATCCCCCAGCGGTCGAAAGTATGGACTTTTCCGGCTACGATCTCATTTTGTCCAACAAAAGCGGCTTTATTCACGGCCTGCGCCATACCGCCGAGCAATTGCATATCTGCTACTGCCTGGCCCCGACTCGCTACGTGTGGGATTACGACAGCTATGCCGCCCGCGAGGGCTTTGGCCGCTGGGTCGGCTGGCTGATCGAACCGTTGATCCGGCGGCTGCGGACGTGGGATTATGAAGCAGCGCAGAGGTTGGAAGGTTGGAAGGTTGGAAGGTTGGAAGGTTGGAAGAGCGAAGTTGCATCCAAGAGTACAACCAAAAGAGCAGGGGTTGACCACTTCATTGCTATTTCTACGGATATTCAGGGCCGGATCAAAAAGTATTACGGGCGTGACTCGGTGATTATTTATCCGCCGGTGGATACGGGCCAGTTTCGCCCGCTGCCGCCGGGCCAGTCGCCCGGCGATTTTTATCTGATCGTGTCGCGGCTGATCCCGTACAAGCGGATTGATCTGGCGGTGCAGGCGTTGACGCGCCTGGGCAAACGGCTTATCATTGTGGGTGATGGGCGCGACCGGGCCAGGCTGGAGGCCATGGCCGGGCCAACGGTCGAGTTCAAAGGCCGGCTGCCGGGGGCTGAGGTCGCCGGGCTGATGGCTCGCTGCCGCGCCTTTTTGTTTCCCGGCTTTGAAGATTTCGGCATCGCCCCGGTTGAGGCTCAAGCGGCGGGCCGGCCGGTCATTGCGTTTGGGCAGGGTGGGGCGCTGGATACCGTCGTCGAGGGCCAAACCGGCCTGTTTTTCCGCCAGCAGTCGGTCGAGGCACTCATCCAAACCATCGAGCAGTTTGAGCGCACCGCCTTCGACCCCACCGCCGCCCGCGCCAACGCCGAACGCTTCAGCGTCGAGCGGTTCAAACAGGAGTTGGGGGCGTTTGTGATTCAGAAGTGGCAGGAATTCAAAGAGGGTAGTAGGTAGTAAGGTAGTAGGTAGTAGGGAAATGTCCCCTTACTACCTACTACCTACTACCTACTACCTTAATTTTGAGGTTACTGGCATTTGGCCTATACTTTGCCGACGTTCAAACGTTCAACGTTCAAACGTTCAACGTTAGAGGTGGCATGGAACTGAAACAATACTGGCAGATTATCTGGAAACGAGCCTGGATTCCGGCGGTACTGCTGGTAGTCGTCGCTGCGGCCAGTTTGCTGCTGAACCAAACGCCGCCGCCGACCTACAGCACCACGATGCGCTTTACCGTCGGGGTCAAGCCGCAGGAAGTGCCCGACCAATATACTTATGACAGCTACTACGCCTGGCTCTCGTCGGAGTACCTGGCCGACGATATGAGCGCCATTGTCAGCAGCGGGGCATTTGCGACGGATGTCAACCGGCGGCTGGCCGAAGCGGGTAGCCAGGTGCAAATCCCGCCGGGCAGCATCGGCGGGGTGACGATTGCCGAAAAGCAGCACCGTATTTTGCGCCTGAACCTCAGTTGGGGCAACGAGGCCGAATTAGCCCAGATTGCCCAGGCCGTTATGACCGTTATGCAGCAGGACAGCCCCAAGTACCTGACCCAGTTGGGCACCCCCGGCGCGCTCATCAATGTCATTGACCCGCCCTCGCCGCCGGCGGCCAATCCCCCCTCACTCACCCAAAAGCTCAATCTGCCGGTGCGTTTGCTTCTGGCCCTGGTCGCCGGGCTGGCCCTGACCTTTTTGCTCGATTATTTGGATGACAGCGTCCGGGGACGGGCAGACCTGGAAGCGCTGGAGGTCAGCGTGCTGGCCGAAGTGCCGGGGAAGGGGAGATAGAGGATAGAAGATAGAGGATAGAAGATAGAGGATAGAAGATAGAGGATATTTGTTTTCCTATCTTCTATCCTCCATCCACTATCTTCGTTTTTTCTCGCCTCCTCGCCTCGCCTGTGGTACAATGTGATACAGAAAGGCAATTGATTATGGAGATTAATGATTATTTGCGTATCTTACGCAAACGGGGCTGGATTATGCTGGTCGTGGCGGCCATCGCTGCCGCCAGCGCCTTTGCCTTTAGCAAAATGCAGACGCCCATCTACAGCGCCAGCGTGAAATTGAGTGTCGTCCCGGCTCGGGCCACCGACTGGGGTTCCAGCAACAGCCTGAAAGACCTGCTGCGCAACTATGCCGAGAACATCCGCACCCATACCATGGCCACAGTGGTCATTGATCGCGCCCAGCTTGATATGGATACCACCACGTTGCTGGGCAAGCTCTTTGTCAACCCCGACAGCTCGACCTTCACTCTGGAAATCGAAGCCCGTGACCGTGACCCCAAAGTAGCGATGGACATGGTGGACACGATGGCCAAAGTCTTTATCGAAGACCGCGACCGCTGGAACCAACAGCAGGACAAGCGCGACCGGATCGAAGTGCGTATGCTGGACAGTGTGTACAATTTGGGCTACGAGCAATATTCGCCCCAAACCAGGATCAACACCCTGGCCGGCGGCCTGTTCGGGCTGCTGGTCGGCGCTATTGTCATCCTATTTTTAGAATGGCTGGAGCTGGATACTATCCGCACCCCGGCTGACGTGGAGCGGGCTACCGGCGTGGCCGTTTTGGGCGCAATTCCGCCCATTTCCGGCGATACGCCTCATCCCGCCGGAGACAAACGCCGCCAGCTTGTGCCGGGGCTGCGCGGGTCAAATTAAAGTAGACGGCAGACACGGGGTTGCTCGGTCGCCGATTTCTAGCCATTCTCCCAGAGTAAACTATGCCAACTGACGCAATTATCACCTTAACCGATCCCCGCTCCGCTGCGGCTGAAGCCTACCGCACCTTGCGGACCAATCTTGAATTTGCCGGAGTTGACCATCAACTGCACACCCTGTTGGTCACGTCCGCCGCGCCCACCGAGGGCAAAAGCGCCGCCGTAGCCAATCTAGCGGTGGCCATGGCCGACGGCGACCGGCCCGTCATCCTGGTTGATGCCGACCTGCGCAAACCGGCCCAACACACGCTCTTCGGGCTAACCAATGAGCGCGGCTTCACCAATCTCTTTCGCGATGATGACGCCTTCAAGCAGCCGCCGCTGCAAGTCATCCCCAATACCAGCCTGCAAGTGCTGACCAGCGGACCCCTGCCGCCGATTCCCGGCCAACTGCTCGCCTCGAACAGGATTGCCGAAATTATGGCGTATCTGGCCAGCCTGGCCGAGATTGTTATCTTCGATGCGCCGCCGATTATCACGGCCAACGATGCCTCACTGCTGGCGGCCAAAGTGGATGGGGTGCTGCTGGTGGTCAAAGCAGGCGGGACCAAGCGGGACCATGTCAAAGCGGCCAAAGACCGGCTGGCCAAAGTCAACGCCCGCCTGATTGGAGCGGTCTTGACCCACGCCCAGGTGGATGCTACACTTCAATATACCTGATCAGTTCCAAACCCGGAGCTAACCCATGACCAACGATGAAAAACGCGAAATGTTGGAGTTGATGCGGCAGGTCGTCAAAGAGGAAGTACCGCCCATTGTCCGCGAAATTGTTCGCGAGGAAACAGCCGACCTGCGGGCTGATGTCGCTACCCTCAAAACCGATGTCGCTACCCTCAAAACCGATGTTGGAACTCTCAAAACTGATGTTGGAACTCTCAAAACCGATGTTGGAACTCTCAAAACCGATGTCGCCACCCTCAAAGATGATGTCGCTGGCCTCAAAACCGATGTTTCGTTTCTCAAAGAAAAATCGGTTGAGTTTGAGCAAGAATTACATGATATTACCGAAAGCATCCAACATATCATTGACTTCTCCACCCGCGAGTTTAACCAGATCAAAGGGCGGCTGGATAGCCTCGAAAACCGAATCGCCAATTTGGAACGGCGTTTTAGTTCCCTTGAAAATCAAGTCAAATGGGTCACAGACGCCATTTTGGATTTGCGGGCCGATTTGAAAAAGCATCAACAAGAGCATCAAAAATACTCCACTCACGAAGATTTACTCAAACTGGAAAGCCGGGTAGATCGGCTGGAGGCTCAACTGGTAAAATTGCTTGAAGAAGGTTGACACTCATAATTTTGACACCATTCAGGGGACAACGGGCGTCCCCTTCTTTATGTACAAGGAATACGAACCTATGATTGACATCCACACCCACATTCTCCCCCACGTGGACGACGGCGCCCGCGACCTGACCGAAAGCCTGGACATGGCTCGAATGGCCGTGGCTGATGGCCTGACCCATATTTTTGCCACACCCCATCACCGCGACTACACCACGCTCTCGTGCCAGGAGGTGGCGGAGCGTGTGGCCCAATTACAGGCCGAACTCGACAAAGCCGGCATCCCCTTAATCCTGCTCCCCGGCCACGAAGTTCGTCTGTACAATGATGTGTTTGACGATTGGGACAAGCACACCGCCGGGCCGCTGGGCAGCAGTCGCTATGTGCTGGCCGAACCGCTGTTCAGCCATT
>JAAUSP010000436.1 GCA_012032575.1 Anaerolineales bacterium
CCATGCTCAGAAAGCTGGTCGAAACCGACGAGGGCGCGGCCCGCCTGGGTGAAGTCGCCCTGGTGCCGCACAGCTCGCCGATTTCCCAATCAGGGCTGCTCTTTTACAATACCCTGTTCGATGAAAACGCCTCCAACCATATTGCCCTGGGCCGGGCCTACCGCTTCTGCGTAACCGGCGGCGCGGACATGTCGGATGAGGAATTTGCCGCTGCCGGCGGCAACGACAGCCTGACCCACGTAGATTTTATGATCGGCAGCGCCGCAATGGATGTATCCGGCGTCACCCGCGACGGTCATCTGGAGCCGATTATGCAGGCGGGCGAATGGGTCTTCTAATGGGGAGATTAGAGATTAGAGATTGGCGATTGCTTAATCTCCAATTACCAATCTCCAATCTCTTAGCGCAGCAGAGTTATTTATGGACGAGTTCTTAAGAGGCAGCAGATCTATTCCTGTTGACATAAGCAAACTTTCCTAAATTAAAAAACTCGATTTATACTTAGGTTATGAGTAGAATACGGGGCTGGCTTATTTTTGGTTATGGTTTTATCTGGTTCATAGCCCTGGCCGCGGGCTTTGGCCTGATAGATAGTTTTGTCGCCCCCGGAAATTCAATGACAGCCATGCTGTTATCTGCCGCCATTGCTGCTGCGTTGGCGGGCGGCATCGGCGGAACAACGGCCATGCTGCAACGCCTGGCCCGCGATTCTTCTGCCCCATCTATTTCCCCGTCCTTCATCTTGTATCTGCTCCAACCGATTACCGGCCTGATCGCCGGAATCCTCAGCCTGGGTTTGGTCTCCCTGCCGGGGGCGCTGTTGGTAAATTATGCCGTCACGCGCACCCTGGAACTGACTAATCTGGCCGCGTCCTCCACCTTTGTGGCCCTGTATTTGCTCCTGGCCTGGCTGGCCGGCTACCAGCTTCAGGATTGGTGGGCCAAAAGGCGCAAACCCACTGCCGTCCCGGCGATAAAAACAGCCGCCATCCCTGACCTATCTGCCCCGGCCTCGCCGCTGGCTTTTCAAATCTGGGCGGAACGACAGCAGCGCATGAGCCGCTGGTCCGTCACCTGGGGCGTTTTGATTTTGGTCTACGGGGTTATCTGGCTGGTGGGTCTGTTGACCGCCCTGGTTGGGAGCGATTTTTCTTCCCCGCTCCGCCGACGACAGCCAACCTCTGGCCGCTCTGCTGGCGGCGGGCTGGCCGGCTCTGCTGGCCGGAGCGATTGGCGGCGTCATCGGCATGCTGTATGACCTCTACCGCCGCATTTCATTTACCCGCGATTTCGACCGGCAGGACATCGTGGCTTATCTGGTCCTGCCGCTGAC
Source organism: Anaerolineales bacterium (assembly GCA_012032575.1). The sequence continues at coordinate 1,334 of JAAUSP010000436.1, forward strand.
CGGCCTGGTTTTGGGCGGGGCGATGTATCTGTTCATCGCCAGCGGCTATTTTAGCTACAAGGCGCTGGTCAGTCAGGCCCCGCCGGTGGTGGATGCGCCCGCCGTCATCACCATCTATCTGGTTTTAGGGTGGGTGGCCGGTTTTCGCCAGACCGCGCTGCATGGGTTGGTCCGGCGGCTGATTCAGTCCGTCATCAGTTTTTTCCGCTCGATCCTGTCGCTGTTCTCCCCCAAACTGCTGTGGGATCAAGCCAGCCGCGCCGATGCCCTGTCCGAAATTGCCAAACAGCGAGAGCTGTTTCGCCCCCTCGACCGGGATTAACCCAACTCATCAAGTAAGAAGTTCAACCACAAAGGCACCAAGACACAAGGCTATTTTTCGTAACTACTCAGCCCTCATGTCATTTCGAGGCCGTAGGCCGAGAAATCCCTACCGCGCTACATCGGCCTCAGAGATTTCTCCCTTCGGTCGAAATGACATGGCTGAGTAGTTATTTTTTCAACTATTTGCAGGGCCAAAATGCCTTGTAAGAAATACTTTTGCCTTGTATTTCAGGTAATCTTCTTGTATACTACTCAAATACAATAACAATTGGAGTAACACAATGCAAACAGCGGTTACAAAACGAGGTCAAACTGTTATTCCAGCCCCCATTCGCAAACGATATCAAATTGAAGAAGGCGATTATCTGGTCTGGATTGATGATGGGGAGATGATCCGGGTTATTCCGGTATCGCGTGATCCCATTCGCGCCTTGCGGGGCAGTGGACGGGGTGAGCCTCTGCTTGAACGCCTCCTGGCAGCGCGGCAAGAGGATCGTGCTTATGAGCGCTGAAATTTACCTGTTGGATACCTCGGCGCTGATAACCCTTATCGAAGATGAAAAAGGGGCGGAACGGGTCGAACAGGTTCTGCGGGAGCAGCCAGCCATCATTACCTGGATGAGTCTGCTGGAGGTTACTTATGTTACCCAGCAGGAACGGGGCACAGCGGAAGCCGAACGAAGATATGCACTTTTAAAGATTTTACCTGTGACCATCCTGTGGCAAATTGATGAACCAATTTTGCTGACAGCCGCCCGTTTGAAAGCCAACTATCGGCTATCCCTGGCCGATACCATCATTGCCGCCTGTGCCATCCAGCAGAAAGCCACCCTTCTGCATAAAGACCCTCAATTTGAAGCTTTGGCCGGACAGGTGGGACTGGAAGCATTACCTTACAAAAACATTTGATTATTGCAAAAGCTGCGCTTTTGCACTCCGCTCTTCTATAACACCCGTCGCAAAAACTGCCCGGTAAAACTCTCTTCCACCTGAGCGAGCTGCTCCGGCGTGCCGGCGGCGATGATCTTGCCGCCGCCGTCGCCACCTTCCGGCCCCAGGTCAATGACCCAATCGGCGCTTTTGATCACATCCAGGTTGTGCTCGATGACGATGACGGTGTTGCCGGCGTCGGTCAGGCGGTGCAGCACGTCGAGCAGCTTTTGGATGTCGGCAAAGTGCAGGCCGGTGGTCGGCTCGTCCAGAATGTAAATGGTATCGCCGGTCGAGACCCGCGACAGTTCCTTGGCCAGCTTGACCCGCTGCGCTTCGCCGCCGGAAAGGGTGGTGGCGCTCTGGCCCAGCTTGATGTAATCCAGGCCGACATCGTGCAGGGTGGTCAAAAAGCGCTTGATGCGGGGCACGTTGGTGAAAAAATCCAGGGCCTCGGCCACGTCCATATCCAGCGCCTCGGCGATGTTTTTGCCCTTGTACTTGACCTGCAACGTTTCCCGGTTGAAGCGGCTGCCGTGGCAGACATCGCACGTCACCCAGACATCGGGCAAAAAGTGCATCTCGACCACTTTCTGGCCGTGACCCTGGCAGGCCTCGCAGCGGCCCCCTTTGACGTTAAAGCTGAAGCGCCCCGACTTGTAGCCGCGAGCCTGGGCCTCGTTGGTCTGGGCGAACAGGTTGCGGATGTCGTCCCACACTTTCACATAGGTAGCCGGGTTGCTGCGCGGAGTGCGGCCAATCGGGTCCTGGGTGATGTGGATAACCTTATCCACCGCCTCCAGCCCTTTGAGCCGCTCAAAATGGCCGGGCCGCTCCTGGGCGCGATGCAGGGTCCGGGCCAGAGCCGGATAGAGGGTTTCGGTGATCAAACTGCTTTTGCCGCTGCCGCTGACCCCGGTCACACAGGTAAAACAGCCCAACGGGAAACAGGCGTCCACCTGTTTGAGGTTGTGGTGAGTCACCCCGTCCAGTTCCAGCCAGCGCCCGTTGGGATTGCGCCGGCCGCTGCCCGAAGCGACGGTCAACTGGCCCGACAAATACTGGCCGGTCAGCGAGTGGGAGGCACGCTTGATTTCTTCCGGCGTGCCGGCAAACACCACCGAGCCGCCCTTGACCCCCGCGCCGGGGCCAAAATCAATAATCCAGTCGGCGTCGCTCATGGTCTCTTCGTCGTGATCGACCACCAGGACGGTGTTGCCCAAATCGCGCAGCCGCAGTAGCGAATCGAGCAGGCGGCGGTTGTCGCGCTGGTGCAGCCCAATCGAAGGTTCATCCAGAATGTACATCACCCCGACCAGCCCGGAGCCAATCTGTGAGGCCAGCCGGATGCGCTGTCCCTCCCCGCCCGACAGTGACGGCGCGGCCCGGTCGAGGGTCAGGTAATGCAGCCCCACATCCAGCATAAACTTGAGCCGGTCGCGGATTTCCTTGAGCAGTTCGTAGGCGATTTCGAGTTCCTGAGCCGTTAAGGATTGAACGTTCGCAGAATGAGTTGAAGGTTTACCATTGGAAGTTGAAAGTTGAAAGTTGAACGTTGAACCTTCAACTGTTTCCCCCATGAGGCCGCAAATCCAATTGTATGCCTCGGCTACGCTCAGCGAAGTGACCTCGGCGATTTTGAGGCCGCCGATGGTCACGGCCCCGGCTTCGGGACGGAGGCGGCGGCCCTCGCAGGTGGGGCAGGGCTGCTGGCTGAAAAAGCGGCTGTAATAATCACGCATATCCTGGGAGTGGGTTTCTTTATAGCGCCGATGGGTGGATTTGATGACGCCTTCATAGGGCCAGTTGCCGGAGAAATTTTCGCTCTGATATTTGAATTTGATCTCCGGGTTGCCGTGCAGAATCAGTTCGCGCACATCTTCCGGCAAGTCGGCCCAGAGCGTGTCGAGGCTGAAATGAAACCGTTGGGCCATCTGCCGGGAGATTTGGGCGGCCCAACTGGTCTGTTTTTTAGCCACCTCGCCCCAGGGAATGACTGCGCCGGTGTTGATGGATTTGGTGGGGTCTATAAACAACTCCGGGTCGAACTCAAACCGCTCACCCAGGCCGTTGCAATCGGGGCAGGCCCCCAGCGGCGAGTTGAAGCTGAACATCTGCGGGGTCAATTCGGGGAAGCTGAGGCCGCAGTAGGCGCAGGCGTTCTTTTCCGACAGCACCATTTCCTCGCCGTCTATGACATCCACGATCACCACGCCCTCGCCCCAACGCAGCGCCGTCTCGACCGAGTCGGCCAGACGGCCCGCGAAACCGTCGTCCGGCTCGGTCGGGCTGACCAGCCGGTCAATGACCAGCTCGAGGTTGTGTTTTTTGTTTTTCTCCAGCTTGAAGCGCTGCTCCAGTTCGGTCGTCACGCCGTCAATCCGGGCGCGGGCGAAGCCATCGGCGCGGGCCTGGGCCAGCACATCTTCAAAGGTCCCCTTGCGTCCCTTGGCCACCGGCGCGAGCAGTTGGAAGCGTGTTCCGCCGGGCAGAGCGGCGATTTGTTCGATGATCTGCTGGGCGCTCTGCTGCCGAACCTCGCGCCCGCAGTTGTAGCAGTGGGGTGTGCCGACGCGGGCAAACAGCACCCGCATATAATCGTACACCTCCGTCACCGTGCCGACGGTGCTGCGCGGGTTTTTGCTGACCGCCTTCTGCTCGATGGCGATGGCCGGGCTGAGGCCGCCGATATAATCCACCTTCGGCTTTTCCATCTGGCCCAAAAATTGGCGGGCATAGGAGGACAGGCTCTCAACATAGCGCCGCTGTCCCTCGGCGTAGAGGGTATCGAAGGCCAGCGACGACTTGCCGCTGCCGCTGACTCCGGTAAAAACCACCAGTTTGTTGCGCGGAATATGCACGTCAATACTGCGCAAATTGTGTTCCCGCGCCCCCCGAATAACAATCTTATCTTGAGAAAGCGTTGACTCTTTTGTTCGACTTCTCATCGGTTTAGCCAAATACTCCTTAAACAACGTGAGGCGTGAGGCGTGAGGCGTGAGGAATTTTTCTATAATCCTCACGTATCACGCATCACGTCTCACGTATCTACTTGACATATTAGAACATAGTTTCTACTGGAACTGTCATTGTAGCACAAGGCCGGTTATCTCACAAAATAGGGAGTATTTCCCACACAGCCTGGGTAAGTTCGCCGGGAAATTTATGAAATCTGTGCGTTTTCGGCGTCCGCAGCGGTGAAATATTAAATCTGTCAGTCAATCAAACCCTGTTCATAAATCACTTGTCATTCAGCCCAAAACCATCTATACTTCCTTGCCGATTTAAAGTAAAAAAGCCGTGCCAGCAGAAGTGGCAGGGGCTTTTCTAAATAGAAACTGTCCGTGAATAACTTTTCAGTTTGGGAGATTAGAGATTAGAGATTGGCGATTGGTTTAATCTCTAATTACCAATCTCCAATCTCCTGGTACAGTAAAGTTATTTGTGGACGAGTTCATAATACTAAACGAGGTTCAGAGAATGGATCAGGACAGAATCGCCGCCCTGGAACAAATGGCCGAAGACCTTAAGAATTTAACCGAGTCACCGCTTTACGAGTACCGCCAGGCCCACCATTACTCGATGGTGTTTGGTGAAGGGAGTCCCCACGCCGCCATTATGTTCATCGGCGAAGCGCCGGGGGAAAACGAAGCCAAAACCGGCCAGCCCTTTGTCGGGGCGTCGGGCCGCCTGTTGAATGATATGCTCAGTTCCATTAGTCTCAACCGGGAAGATGTTTATATTACCAACATCGTCAAAGACCGGCCGCCCGAAAATCGGGACCCGACGACAGCAGAAATTCAGCTTTACCAACCCTTTTTACTCCGCCAGATCGAGCTGATCCAGCCGCAGGTGATCGCCACATTGGGCCGGTTTGCGATGGATTTTGTCCTGAATCAATTCAATTTACCGGAGAAAGGCCAAAAAATCAGCGCTTTGCACGGCAAGCTGCTGCAAGGCCATACGTCCTATGGCCCTATCTCCGTCGTTCCCCTGTTTCACCCGGCGGCGGCGCTCTACA
>JAAUSP010000437.1 GCA_012032575.1 Anaerolineales bacterium
AAAAAAATGGAGGCCATGACCGACCCGGTCGAACTGATCCTGGTAGAAGAAGGGGCCAAACAGGCCCATGACGACTACCCCGAAGACCCGCGCTTTCCCCGCCTGGCCGAACGCATCGCCGCCCGTCGGGCTTTTTTGCAGGGGTCAGCCCTGTGCGAAGACCCGGAAGAATATGTTGCCGCAATGGGCTTGCTGCGGCAGGTGGTTCAACTGCAAGGGGACGACGCCGCCACCGCCCAAGCCTTGCTGGATAAAATTGCTGCCAACGAACAGCAGGAAGCTGATATCGCCATTGCCCTCAAAGAAGCCAACCAAGCCCTGGACAAAGGCGACGCCCGTTCGGCGTTTTTGCTGGTCCAACCCTTCCGTTATGCCGCCTCCAGGCAGGCCGCCCAGGTGCAGGACCTCATTAGCGCGGCGACCACTCGTTGGCGCGGTGAGGTTGAGCAGCAGTTGGAGGCGCTGGTCGCCGCCGAAGATTTTATCCTGCCCAAAGTAGAGTTTTTGATTCAGGAGTTGGAACGCGCCCAATCGCCCCAGGTCAACGACTGGCGGGTGAAAGCTTTGGCCCCGGCCTATGCCACCACCGCCCGCGATTTGCAGGAGATTGATCGCTGGGACGAAGCGGAACTCTTATGGGAAGAGGCTTTCCGGCTGTCTCCCAAAACCCCTGCCATTGCCGAGGGCCGCCACCAGATTCAAAAGCACAATACCCTGGCCCGCGTCCAGGCCGCTACCGACCCGGACGAAAAAGAACGGCTGTTGAGCAATCTTGACCGGACCAACCCCAACGACCCAACGGTCAAACGTCACCTGGCCGCTTTTTACTACAACCAAAAACGGTATGCCGAAGCCCGCCTGGCCCTCACTCAGGCCAAAACGCTGTTGGAACAAATGGACCCCCTGCTGGTCGAGGCCGACACCCAGACCATCCAGACGATGGAGCAGCGAATTCAGGAGGCGGAGGAGATCGAAAAGGGTACTGCCGCCATCCGCAACCAACTCAAGGGAGAATTGACCATTGCCCAGCTCAAAGAGGCCCGGCTGGCCTATCAAGCTCTGCTCGAAACGTTACCCCAACAAACCGACCGTTTGCAGCGCTGGTGGGAAAAGCTGATCGAAACCAAAGTGAGTCATCTCAAAAGCGATTTAGCCAAAATATCGGACAAGACCGGGACGGCCTGGACTCGGGCCGACCTGCTTTGCCAGATCCTCATATTACAGCCGGACACGCCCACCCAGGAACAAGCACGCCGGGTGTTGAAATTGGCTTTCGACCACCTCCAACCCGACCTTAAGATGGTGGCCGAAAATCCCGAAGGGGTGGGCTTTGGGGCGGGGGGCGAGGCGCTGGAAAATCACAGCGTCAAGGCCAAAGCGCTCTATGAACGTCTGGTCGAGATGACCGAACTGGAGCAGGTGATGGCTAAATTGGGGCTGGAGGTGATAGATTACAAACAACCCCTGGATGATGCTCTCTATCAACTGGAACTGACCACCAGCAAGCTCTATTTTATTCAGGAGAAACGCCGTGAGTTGACCCGCCAAATTATGGTTTCCCTGGTCACGGGCCAATGGGACGCGCTGGAAGACGGCCTGAAAGAGTTGGAACTCAAAGGCTGGCATCAGCATCGCGGGGTCAAAGATTTACCGGCTGACATCGAAAAGGCCAGGCGGCAGCGGTTAAATATGGAAGTCGCCGTCGAACAGGTCAAACAGGCGATGGCCCAGGAAAAATTCCGGCTGGTCCAGGACCGGCTGGCCTATATGGCCACTGCCGATCCGGAAGATGAAACCCAGCTTCGCGGCACACTTGAGGTGGTTGACCCCTACACCGGCCAGACCCTCACCGGCCAGGAAGCCATTGAGCCGTTGATCGGAGCCAAGCTGGCCGCGCTCGACAAGTTGAGCATCTGGCAGGAAGGCGGCAAACCGGCCATCAACTGGCTCATCGTCCGCTCAAAGATTGCCAAGCTGGCCAACCGGGGCGATTTTGAGGCAGCGATAGAGCTGGCCCAGGCCGCACTGGGCCAAAATGATGACCACCCGGCTCTGGTCCGCGACGAGGTCTGGTCGCTGGAACGGCTGCGCCAGCACCTTGACACTTTTCCGCTGGCCGAAGCCGATTTGAATAGCCGCTACGCCAAAAATCTATTCGATGAGGTCGGCCAAAAAAGCCAGGTTTTAACCAAACAAATCAATGAAGTCGCCTTTATTATCGAAGATCTGCGCCAGAAAGATCAGGAAGTCAAGCAGATCATTGGTCAACTGCGCCCGCTGTTGCAGCGCGTCAACGAACGCAAAGATTTCTTCAGTTCAATCTTTTCCTCTGCAAACGATCACGAGGGAGCCAAGCAACAACTCCGTGAGCTGATTCAGCGGGGCTTACAGTTATGCCCGGAGCATCCCAGTCTGCTCACCTTTAAAGAAGATTTTTCACCCAAACGCTGACCATTCGCATCAAGCCAGCCCTTTTCACTCCAACAATTTAGACTTTCCCGGTTCTTGGATTATATTCAGTTCCAACCATGAGCTTCCCGGAATTGAGATAATCCTGTGACCCCCTTGTTGGGCGAACTTGCCGCCCTGGGCACGTCCCTATGCTGGTCGGCTACCGCCACCTTTTTCACCCTGGCCGGGCAAAAAGTCGGCTCGATGGTGGTCAACCGAACCCGCTTGCTGCTGGCGATTTTGTTTCTGATAACCACCCACTGGCTGCTGCAAGGCACCTTGTTGCCCCTCGCCGCCGGCTGGGAACGCTGGTCGTGGCTGGCCTTGTCGGGGATTATTGGGCTGGTGGTAGCCGATGGTTTTCTGTTTCAAGCCTATGTCTCCATCGGCCCGCGTCTGGGGTCGCTGTTGATGAGCCTGTCGCCGGTGGTCAGCGCGGTGCTGGCCTGGCTGGTGCTGGGCGAAACTTTGTCACTGGGGCAGATTGCCGGAATTGCCCTGGCCATCGGCGGGGTGATGTGGGTCGTGCTGGATCGCAGCAGCCCGGTGCGGACCTCGCCGGATCGTGGCCGCTATTTATGGGGTATTTTATTTGGGCTGGGCGCGGCGACGGGCCAGGCGGTCGGCCTGATTTTAGCCAAAAAGGGACTGGGCGGCGATTTTCCGGCGCTGTCGGGCAATGTCATCCGCATGCTGGCGGCGGGAACAACCCTGTGGGTAATCACGCTGTTCCAGCGCCAGGCCGGGGACACCGTCCAGCGGCTGCTGCGGGAGCGGCGCGCCCTCCTCAATATCGTCGGGGGCGCTTTTTTCGGCCCATTTTTGGGAGTGTGGCTTTCGCTCATCGCCATTCAATTGACTCACATCGGCGTCGCCAGCACCCTGATGGCCCTGCCGCCAATCTTTTTGCTGCCCATCAGCTATTTTGTATTCAAAGAACGGTTGGGCTGGACCGCCATTGCTGGCACGATAGTTGCAATGCTGGGCGTAGCGATTCTATTTTGGGTATAGGAAAGGAACTAAGGGAACTAAAGGAACTTAAACATTTCAACCCCTTAGTTCCCTTAATTCCTTCAGTTCCCTGGTCTTATGTTATTCTCACTTTATCCAACCATTACTCAAAACTATTTTATTCTCTGCTTTTTCGCCGTTCTGGGGACGCTGCAATGGGCTGCCGCCCGCAGCCGCAAACCGGCTTTTAGCTGGTTGGGCTTGTGGGGTTTGGGGCGGGCCGGTCAGGGTGTGGGGTTATTTTTGGTTTGTGCCAGCCTGAGCTGGTTTTTTGCGGCCACCCCCGGCCTTTTCACGCCCGGCCTGGCCGGCGGTGAATTGACCACGCTTTTTGCTGTTGGCGGCTTGAGCGCCCTGGCCGCCGCTCGACTGGCAGGGGCGTTGTGGCAGGGAGAATTTTGGCGTACCCAGAAAGATGTATTCGTTAATAAAACCGACTGAACTCGATATTCAGACCTTCATTGCGACCCAGCGGGAGCGGCGTTTTTCGTATGTTGAGGTAGGAGCCACGCAAGGTACGCTGCCAGACGGCTACACCGTAGACCACAACCGCATCCAATTGGGATCGGGTGAGGCAACTTTTGAGCGGGCCAAAGCGGCGATGCGACAGTGGGAAATGTTTCATTTGGGCTGGCTCCAGCTTTGCTGGCCCAACACGCCGCTGACGGAGGGCGCAACCGTGGCCGTGCTGGCTCACGCCCTGGGGTTATGGTCGCTGAATGCATGCCGGATTGTTTACCTGATTGACGAAGCCGGCCCCATCGAAAAGTTTGGGTTTGCCTACGGCACGCTGCCGGAACATGCTGAGCGCGGCGAGGAGCGTTTTTGCCTGGAGTGGCAGCAGGCCGATAATACGGTCTGGTACGATATTCTGGCCTTCTCCCGGCCGAACCAATTACTGGCAAAAATGGGCTACCCTTACGTGCGTTATCTGCAAAAATGTTTCGGGCGCGACTCCAAACAAGCCATGCTGCGGGTGGTGGTCTAGCGCCTCCCGTTCAGAGCGAATACTTTTGACTGTCTCGGTAATCTGTTTGATAATAGGCAGAAGTTTTAAGCAATTCCAGGATTTAATCTAATGATGCGTGAAAGTGATGCGTGAGGATTTCAGGCGAAAATCCTTACGCATCACGTTTCAGACCAATTCTCGACCTCTATGACCCTCATTCGTTTCCTGGACTATTGGCTGTTCGCGGCGATTAATGGCCTGGCGGGACAATGGCCCTGGCTGGATGCAGCCGCGCGCCTTTTGCTCAACGATTATTTTGTACCGACCGTTCTGGCCCTGGCGCTGTTGGCGTTGTGGTTTGAGCAAAAAAACTTATTGACCGGTTTAGCAAAAGATAACCGGCGAGCCGTTTTGGCCGCAAGCCTGAGCGCGGCTCTGGCCAATGTGCTGCTCAAGATAATCAACTTGTTTTATTTCCGCCCCCGCCCGTTTGCCAGTCACGCGGTCAATTTGCTGTTTTACCGGCCCAGCGATCCTTCTTTCCCCAGCAATGCGGCTGCGCTCGGTTTTGCCATTGCCGCCGGGGTCTGGTTTTACAATCGCACCTGGGGGTGGGGGCTGCTAACTCTGGCGGCGCTGTTTGGGCTAAGCCGTATTTTTGGCGGGGTACATTATCCCTTCGACGTGCTGGCCGGAGCAGCGTTGGGATGGGGGTCGGCCTGGCTCATCCACCGGCAGCAACGGCTGGTGGAGAAGCTGTTAGGTTTGATTGAAACCTTAGCCGGCAGGTGGGGTTTTGTTTAAAAACATCTCATTATCATGACACGATTAAACACAATGCCTGACCCCCGACCCCTGCTGGCCTATTTTCTATTGACCCTCGTCATGACCTGGCCCACCGCCCTGCATCTGACCGACGGTATTCCCGGCGACGGCTTCGACGGCTGGCAGAACTATTGGAACATGTGGTGGGTCAAAAAGGCGCTCCTGGAACTTGGGACAACGCCGTTTTTCACCGATTATCTTTATCCGCCCAATGGGGCCAGCCTGCTCTTTCACACCCTCAACATTTTTAACAGCTTCTGGACGCTGCCCCTCCAACTCAATTTTGGGCTGGCGATTGCCTACAATGCGGTGGTGCTGGTCAGTTTTACCCTGGCCGGTTACGGCGGCTACCTGCTGGCCCTGGACACCCTGACCCGCCTGCGCTTTAGCGGCCGGGGGCTGCGACCGGCGGCTTTTGTGAGCGGACTGGTTTTTACCATGTCGCCGTTTCACCTGGCCCATCTGCTGGGTCATATGCAGGTTTTTAGCATGATCTGGCCGCCGTTTTATGTACTGTGGTTAGTGCGCACGCTTCACCCTCTCCCCGTCGCTGGCGCGACTCCCCTCTCCCTGAGAGGGAGAGGGGTGGAGGGAGAGGTTCGTAATGTCGCCATTACCTGCCTCTTTCTGATTTTGGCCACCTTGGTTGACTGGTATCATACCCTCTACCTGCTCATCTTCACTGGCCTGGCCCTGCTCTGGACGTTCAGCGTTCAACGTTCAACGTTCAAACGTTTCACGCTTCACCCTCTTCTGCTTGTCCTGCTCATCGGCCTGGGCTTTGCGCTGGTGCTCTCCCCGCTGCTGGTCCCGATGATGCGGGCCGCCCGCTCGACGCCGGAGCTGCAAACAGGGTTAGAGCAAAGCATCGCCCTCTCTGCCGATCTGCTGGCCTTTATCCTGCCCTCGGAAATGCACCCGCTCTGGGGCCAGTGGGCCAAAACCATCGCCGAAAATTTCAGCAGCACCCTGTCGGAGCGGCTCATCTTTGCCGGTTTTGTGCCGCTGGCCCTGGCCGCTCTCGCCATCGGACGAAGCTGGCGGCAGCAATGGGTCAAATTTTGGGGCTTCATCACCGCCAGCTTTTTCATCCTGGCGCTGGGGCCGTACCTGCACATTGGCGGCAAAATTGTCACCGTCGGCGGCTGGCCGCTGCCGCTGCCCTATCTGCTGCTGTATCACACTGTGCCCTTCATCGGCCTCACCCGCTCCCTCAGCCGCTACGATTTAATGGTCATGCTCGGCCTCGGCGTGCTGGCCGCCATCGGCCTGGCCTGGTTATCGGGGGTCAGGGGTCAGGGGTCAGGGGTCAGGGGTCGGAAGCCATCATCACAATTCACAATTCACAATTCACAT
>JAAUSP010000438.1 GCA_012032575.1 Anaerolineales bacterium
GGCTTTCCGGGCGCACCGTCCCCGGCGTAGACCCCGCCGACGAGGAGTCAGCCGATGAGCAAATGAATTTCGGCTTCGCCACCGGAGACGAAGCGATACCCGCCCCTTATTTTTACGCCACCGCTTATCCCTGGCCGGCTGCTATCACCGCCGCTCCGCTGCCCGCCGGGGCAGTCTGGCACACTCAAAGCTGGAAGGGGGGGCTGTTGATGTACGAGACGTTGGTGGGGGGCGAAGCGCCGGAGGAAAAACTCCTGGCCTTCCTGCGAGCAGTCCAAGAGGCTGGCTCAGCTCTAATGAAATAATGGTTACTCTATTTTATGGTTAGTAAAATTTATCCAGATGCCCCACGTGTAGCCGTTGGGGCGGTCGTGACTCATCAAGATAAGGTTCTGCTGGTGTTACGCGGCCAACCGCCGGCCCAGAATATGTGGGCCATCCCCGGCGGCAGCGTTGACCTGGGGGAAACCCTCCAGGCCGCCGCCGAACGGGAAATTATGGAAGAAACCGGCTTGAGAATTAAGGCCGGTGAGGTAATTTATACCTTCGATGCGATTGTGCGCGACGAAACAGGCCGGGTTCAATTTCATTATGTGATTTTGGATTTGCAGGCCGAAGCCCTCGACCCTACTCAGCCGTTACGGCCGGCGGATGATGTGAATGATGCCGGCTGGTTTTCCCTGGCCGATTTGGATCGGCCCGACCTGGTTATCTCCGATACCACCCGCGTTTTGCTGCGCCAATTGTTGAACGGCTCATGACCGACCCGAACCAGCCGCCGCCCAACCATCGCTTGCGTTTGGTTTTTGCCAAGAAAAAACAAGTCAAGTATATCGGCCATCTGGATTTGGTGCTGGCCTGGGAACGAGCCTTGCGCCGGGCGCAAATCCCCCTGGCCTACTCCAAAGGCTTCAATCCCCGGCCCAAAGTTCAGGTGGCTTCCAGTTTGCCGGTGGGGACCACCGGCTCCGCCGAAATTATGGACATCATGACCACGCATCAGGTGGACCCGGAGGAGGCGCTGGCCCGCATCCGGCCCGCCCTGCCGGTGGGAATAGAACTGCACACGGTCGAACCCATTCCCCTCAAAGCCCCAACCCTGCAACATTTACTGCGCCAGGCCGAATACCGGGTGATGGTAGAAACCGACCTGCCGGTTGAGGAACTGACCGGGCGAATTGAATCTTTGCTGGCCGCCGCTGAACTGCCGCAGACCCGCCAGCGCAAGAAACAGCTCGAAGCCATAGACCTGCGCCCCTGGCTGCACGAGCTGGCCGTGAAGTCGGTGGGGCAGGGGGAAGCATTTTTGATTATGCGACTGGCAGCCGGTCAATTTGGCAACCTGCGTCCGGAGGAAGTGCTTAAGGCGTTAGGGTTGGGGGATACCTGGGCTGAGGTAGACCGCACCCGGCTGATATTTGAGTGGGGCGAGTAGGAAGTGTCAGGTGTTATAGGGTCAGGTGTCAGGTCAAGGTCATTAAGTTGAACAGTGGCCCGTCAAAACGCAGCCGAATTTGAGAAATGAGGTTGCGTTTATTTTTTGGCTGTGTTATAATTTTATGTGAAGTTGTTATGTTACCTTATTATCGAAATAGCCTATAGATGGGGGTTCAACTGTGAAAAGTCATCCTCTACGATACACCCTGATTGCAGCCCTGGCTTTGCTGCTTTTGCTTGGCCTGGGCAAAGAAGTTTTGGTTAGTGCGCAAGAGGCAGGGGGCAATGTGTTTATCACTACCCCGGCCAACGGTGAGGCTGTCGCCGGTCTGGTCACTGTTACCGGCTCGGCTGCTTTTCCTGATTTTTTGAAATATGAGATTTTTCTCAAGCCGGGTAAAGGCGACCTGCTGTGGGTCGCTACGACCTACGCGCCGGTTATCAACGGCAATCTGGCCCGTTTTGACACCCGCACCTATCAAAATGGGACCTATCAGATGATTATCCGGCAGGTTAACAGCGACAGCAACTACACCGAAGCGCTTGGCCCGACCATCACCATTGACAACGAACTGGGCGCACCGCTGCCCTACCCCGAAGTCGAGCCGAGCTATCTTTATATGCCGGAGAAATACGCCCTGGTCCGGCTGAAAAACTGCTCCGGGGTTGACCTGGAGTTTGATTATGCCAGCGCTGCCGGCAGCGCCAATGACCTCAAACTCAAGGCTAAGGGTCAGGATACGACTTATTGCCCCTTTGAGGATTTTGTGGTGAACCCCGGCGAGTATCGCGGCACGGCTACCGGCTCCGGCGAAAAAGCTTACACTTACGCTTTTCAGGCTGAGGTAGGCAAAGTCTATGAACTTATCTACAATGGTGAGGGCGCCGGGCGAAATCAATTTATCGTTAATTATATCCAGCCCGATAAACGCGCCAGCAGCGATACCGGCGGCACGCAGGGGCCAATTGAAGCCGTAGCGGCTGCACCGACTCAAACGCCGGTGCCGTTGGCCGGGGCAGTGGCTCCCGCCGCCGCCGAACCTGCTTCTGTGGCCCCCGCCGAAGCTCCGGCGCAGAGTAATTCAATCTTACCTGCCACCGGCCAGGGAGAGACTTCCGGGCTGCCGTTTGTGCTTATTGGCGCGGCTGTTCTGTTATTCGTGGTTGGCGGTGGTGCGTTGGTGGTGATGTGGCGCAGCGGCATTTCGGCTTGATGGGTTGACCTTTTGAAAAAACAACGCCCCGGGGCATTTAGGCTCTGGGGCGTTTTGTTTTACTGCAACATATTTTATTCTACGGGTTGTCAGCAATGCCATTAAAAAGGCTATATTCATAGATCAAAAGCTCATCAAAAACAGGGGTTGGATTCTTGAGGTCTTGGACTGTAATGGGTTTGAAACCTTCAAGCAGCCAATTGGCGTAGGGTTTAGTCAGCCCCAGAACTTTACTCCGTGTTTCTAATACTTCTTTAGCCTGGTCAGGATCAATTTCTATGGCCTGGTTTGAGGCTAAAACAATCACTATTTCATGTTCCCGGACATACTGAAACTTTTTTAGCAAGCCAGCCAGAACAGCTTCACGAGCTGCCTGTCCCACGTAATTAGCATCAAAAACAAAAATACCAGTTGGTTTCAAAATTCGACTTAGCTCATGAAAATAGGTGATGGATTTGGTGCTGGTCGAGCCGACCCAGCCAAGATAGCCCAAATTGTCAATGATCATATCAAAGGTCTGGTTGTCATATAAGCTTACTGCAACCCGAGCATCCGCCGAAAAAAGTCGCACTTTGGGATTGTCAAGGGCATCGTCAAGCGCTAACCTGGCTTTTGGACTTTGCAGGACCAGTGGCAATTCGTGGGACCAATCAACAATGTCAATCCGTTTTATTTCCGGGTCATTGATCAGTTCCCGAATCATACCTCCGCCTCCCAACCCCAGGACCAGAACGTGCTCTCGGCGAGGCATCGCCAGGGCTACACTTTCTAAACGGATATGTTTAGGGTGATCTGGTAATGCGGACATGTATTGCCCATTGACTTCGATATGTCCCAGGGCATCTTCAGGCGTCCAATTGATAACTGCTACACCGCTTACCCCCTCGATTTTGTCAATGTTTGTTCCGGTGTGATTAAAAATGTAGATATCCCACATAGCCGGGGGTATGAACAGAGGGGTAAATACTAAGGCCAGCGCCGGTAAAGTAAGCAGGTTTGCCTGAGAAGGGGTGACTATTTTTAGTTTTGGCATACACCAGATAAGGCATATTGTGCCCGTAATTAACCCCATAAGAAAAAGGACAATGACCAATCCCTGTGTACCCAGGTAGGGGAACCCCAAAAATTGCGAAAGCATTGCGCCTAAAAATGAACCGGCTGAATTGGATAGATAAATCAAGCCTGTTCGCCGGGGCAGTTCCTGACTCTGGTTAGAGGCCAAACGTAGGAGTAATGGAAACACGCCCCCGATTAACAAGGGCAAAGGCATAATGATTAACAGTAAATTGGTAGGTGAAAAATATCTGGTGACTAATGTACTCAACAGTCCAAGCACAGCCATAATGAACAGTATGCCCACTCGTCCCACGGCTGCTTCAATTGAATAATGTTTGAACCTGGTAAAGATGATGCTGCCAAGCGCCAGAGCTAATAGATAGGGCATCAAGACAAATGGAAATAGATAAGGCGAAGAGGGAGCCAGGAGGCCAACTGTCCGTAGCAGGGAGATTTCAAACGAGAGGGTAATAAACCCGGATAGAAAGCTCAGGGTCAGGATAGCGGGCATTGATAGGGTATGACCGGATGGCTCTGTAGAAAATGGCTCATTGGTCTCGGTACCCCTATCAGGCCAGTCAAAGTTACGACCGTACAGCCAAATCCCCACCCCCAGTAGAATATTACCCGCGCCGATGATAAGCAAAGTCGCCGGGATGCTGATGTGATTTAAGAAAAGAAGAGGTACTGCCAGAATACCCAGCGAGGCTCCTGCGGTATTCAGTCCATAAATCAGGCCAACTGTTTTGTTTTGGTAGGCTCCGGGGCGGATAAAGCAGTTAAACATAAGCGGTAACGTTCCGCCCATCAGGATGCAAGGTGGGAGCAGAAAAAGGATGCAGGCCACAACAACAATTGCCCTGAGGCCATCTACATCTTCAATTGAGTAACTAAAAATTTGGCCCAGAATTACCGCCAGCGAAGATAGAATATAGAAACTGACGATAGCATACAACCCAATACTAATTTCAACCAGTGCGTAGGTTACATAGGCACGTTTGCGCCATTTACCAAAAACAAAAGCGCCAATGCCAAGCCCAAAAAGAAAGGTCGCAGTGACAATTGCCGAAGAGATCGAGTCGCCGCCGAAATTGTAGCGCAATGTACGATCCCAAACGACCTGATAAACCAAACTACAAAATCCTGAAAAAGCTACGATGAGGCTAGCAATAACCGGGGAAGGTGCGCTTGGAGGAGGTGTAATACTTTTGGAGATCATAGAATACCTAATGACTGGCGGCTAAAGAGAGTTCCTTTATCCCCCCACCCATACCCGCCGAAAAAGCCCCGGATACTCGACGACCAAACCAGCGGCGTCAACCTGAATATCGGCGCTAAAATTATCGGCCAGGCTCTCGAAGCGGTAGAGGCTGTGATCGGGTGAGTGAGCCAGGCAGGTGTAGCGCTGCTGCGCGGCTGAAATTTGCAGCGTCGGGATGGCGATATAAGCCACCTTGATTTCGGCTGATTCGCCCGGCTGCAAGCCCAAACGCCGGATGGGCAGGGTCTTGGTAAAAGGGGTGGCGGAAATATCAATATCCAGACAGCCCTGCAACTGGGGCAGCGGCATATCCGATTTGTCAGTACGCCAGAAACCATCAGCATCAAGAGAAAGCAAGAGTGAGGAATATACAGGCGTATAAAGGCTGACCCGGACCATAATGAAGCGATACTGAGAGTCGCAGCGCACTTCGTAGTGCAGCCGGATCGGCTGGTTCTCCACCACGCCGACAATCAACCCGTCAGCGCCGATCAGGTCGTTTGCCTGTAGGCGAAGATGCTCCAGACTCGGTTCGGCCAGAGCTTCCCAGATAATCTGGCGCTGCATCTTTTACAATGTATCCGAAAACAACATCCCGCCGAGGCCAATAATGACGCCCAGGTGGAGCAGCCACAAACCTGTTGTCAAAAAAGAGAGGGCGGGTACAAATTGGGCAATAAAACTGATAATGACCAGAATCAACCCGATAATCACAGGCAGGCCCTTGATCATAGCCATTTTGTCGAGCATAGGTGGGTCCCTCCGGGTATTAAAAGAGATAAGCGTTTGGAGATTGGAAATTATTAATCTCTTATCTCCTGATTGGCTCTAGCTGAAACGGCTGAACCTGCTCGCGCAGGTGCTCCGGCACGTGGACAGACAGCCGGGTGCCCTCGGCTTCGTGGCTTTCATGATGGATGATGGCCTGCTCGTGTAACAGCGAAACCACATCGCCCCGGTTGTAGGGGATGAGCAGTTCCATTGTCCGGTGGCCGGACTGTAACACCCCTTCGATGCGGGCCAAAAGAGCCGGCAGGCCCTGCCCGGTTTTGGCGCTGATGCCCAGGCTGTTGGGGTATTGGGCCAACTGCTCGATGGCTTCGTCCGGGTTTTCCAGCCGGTCAATTTTATTCAAAGCGACCAGCAGCGGCGCAGTGGTTGCCCCAATTTCGGCCAGGGTATCCGCAACGGTGGCGGCCTGTTCGGCGGCGTTTTGATGGGTAATATCCACCACGTGGAGAATCAAATCCGCCTCGGAAATTTCTTCCAGGGTGGCCCGGAACGCCGCAACCAGGTCGGTCGGCAGCTTTTGGATAAACCCCACGGTGTCGCTGAACAGCACTTCGAGACCGCTGGTCAGGGGAACCCGCCGGGTGGTCGGGTCGAGCGTGGCAAAAAGCTGGTCGGCAGCGTAGACATCAGCTTGAGCTAACGCGTTGAGCAGGGTGCTTTTGCCGGCGTTGGTGTAGCCGACAATCGCCACCACCGGCACCCCGGCCCGCTGCCGCTGTTGGCGGTGGCGGGCGCGGTGGGCGCGCACCTTTTCCAGTTCGTCTTTGAGGTGAGCGATGCGGTGGCCGATTTCGCGGCG
>JAAUSP010000439.1 GCA_012032575.1 Anaerolineales bacterium
TGGACGGTTACCTCGTACCGTGAGCTTCGTACAGGGTGCGCAGGTTGGCGGCCAGAGCGTCTTCGCCGGTTGCGTCCTGGGATAGCGTACGGACCCGGATGGCCTGGCCCTGCCCGACCTGGCGCAGTTCGCGCAGCAGCGGTTCGCGGGGGGTCAGCGCCGCCTCCTGGTCCACCGGCTCAAAGAGCAAGCCGACCACCTGCCATGCCGACTCGCGCTTGGTGGGAATATCCACCGTAATCCAATCGCCCACCCCCACCCCCATCACCTGGGCCAACTCCTGGTTGAGCACGATGGCGTATTCGTCGCCGGGTTGCAGCCAGCGGCCGGCGCTCAACCGGGGGACGTAGGCCCGCGAAGGTAATGGAACGCCGCGCAGGCTGATCCTGCTGTCGTCGTTAGTCTCCGGCTGGCCAATGGGGCGGGCAGTCCCTCTAGTCGTCCCCCAGACCTCGACAGCGGTCACGTCGGGCTGAGACAGGGTGAGGGTTTCAATCTGCTTGATGCGAACCGGCTCTTCCAGGTCGAGCAGGATATTGACCTGAAAAATGGATAATAGCACCTCCCCGAAGGTGTGGCTGAGCGAGGCCCGCGTATTCAGGACCATCATAAACATCACCCCCGCGCCAATCAGGCTAAGCTGGGTGAAGAAAACCCGCTTGGGGTTGCGAAAGGTATTGCTGAGGGTCAGCGAGAGCAGGCGGGGGAGTGACTGGAACTGCACCAGCAGCCGGTCCAGCCAACCGGAGGCGCTGCCCAGGCCGTAGGTGCTGATGGCCTCGCGCACCGTCACCCGCCCCCCCAGGTAAACCGGGATAATCGCCACCAGCAGCGGCGACAACAACGCCACCGCCGCCTGAGCCACGACCGCCGTCAGGGAGATGGCAAAGGGGCCGGGGATCATCCCCTGGCGGTTGACGATCATGCCGCGCAGGCCGTTCGCGCCCAGCGCGCCCAGAGGAATAGCCACCAGCAAAGCCAAAACCGCATAAACCAGCACCAGGCTGAGATAAATCAACAAAATCCGGCCAAACCCGGCCCCGATGGCCTTCATAATCCCAATTTGGTTGACCTGCTGCACAATGACGGCATTGATGGTGTTGTAGACCAGAAACAGGCCCAAAACCAGGGTTGAAGCGGCCATAATGCTCAAAATAAAAAAGACGCTGCTGAGGGCCTCCTGGCCGGTAAACTGGTCGGGCTTGCCGGTGCGGCTTTTGAACCCGCCCGGCGAGGCAATGGCCGGGCTGACTTCAACCCCCTGTTGTTCCAGCTCGTGCTGGACCACATCGGCCATCACTTTCACCTGCTCGTCGCTGTAGTTGAGGATGGAGGCCAGGATGAGGCTGGAGCCGGCCTCGCCGGTGAGCTCGGTAAAGCGCTCGCGGGTGGTGAAAAACATCGGGTCGGGCAGCGAGGTTGGCGAGGGATGGGCGGCATTGTAGAGCACGCCGTTCAACTCGACGGGGTAGAGTTTGTCGGCAATGTCCAACTCAATCCGGTCGCCCACCGCCAGCCCGCGCCCGCGCTGGACGCCCATCAGCTTGCGTTCGGGCCAGCCGCCGCTGTCTATTTTGACCTGCCGCAGGGTTTGGGCCTCGTAATCTTCCAATGCCACCAGCAGAGCCGGCTGCCAGGGGTCTGCCGGGCTGCGCCGCCAGCGCACCGTTTTGGATTGGTACCAGCCCTCGACCGTTTCGATCCCCCGCAGGTGAGCCAGGGAGTCGAGCAGGGTGTCGTCCACCGGAGGCTTAACCTCCAGGCCAATAGTCGCGGGGACCGAAGCCTGCCAGGTGCGGGTCACATCCCGGAGAATAAATTCTTTGGCCCCCAGCACTGTGCCCACTGCAAACGCGCCAATGGCAATAATCGCAATCACCCGCAGGGTGCGGCCCTTATTTTCCCACAAGTCATACCAAATTTTGTGCCAAATGACGCCCATAGTTGATTCCTCCGTGATAGATCTGGTTCCAGCATATCACTTCTCCAGTTTTCTGTCTCCGACTTTTGTCGGATTTTCAGGCTGGTGTAACTTTTTCGATCAAATGGGAGGCTAACCTGAAGAAGAAACTACCAGGAAGATAATTACTACAGAGCAATCCAAAGCCGGCGAACTCAAAAGCAGCTTTGTGAAGGTATATCTGACACGGGGTTAATCTCGCGGATGGAAGCAATGAATCCTGGTCGCGAGCGAAGTAGAAACCAGCCTGCCTGTCCGCTCATTCCGCAGAAGCAGGATCGGGAACCCAAACCACAGGATGCCGTCCCGGGGGATCAGCTTTGGACCAAAGGTATTTGCCCGAATTGTGGCGATACCGAAGCCGAAGTTGACCGGGACGGTATCCTGTGGTGCTGCGTCTGTGGCTATTTCAAAAAAAAGGCTGCTGTATCTGATGAAACCGGTGCTGAGGCGTGTCCTCAAGTCTTGTAAGGCAACCTCAAGATTTAAATTAACCAAAACGTGTTGCGTCTTGCGTGTTCCGTCTGTTTGATCTTACGCAAGACGCAACACGCAACACGAATATTTGAGTAATTATTTTCTTGGAGCTGCCTAAATGCAATTGCGAACGAATTTTCGCATCGTCGCTTCAACTTTGTCGCTTACTTGGACATCGCTACATCAATCTGGATTTTGCTCCAACCCAAACTGGTTGATCTTACCGCCAATCGGTGCGGAGCTTATCCCGCCCGTGGATATACCGGTCGGCGGCGATGGCGGCAATAACCCCATCGGCGGCGGCGATGACGGCCTGTTTGACGTGGGTGCAAAGCAGGTCGCCTACGGCAAAAACGCCGGGAATATTTGTTTGCATTTCACGATCAACGGCCAGGCAGCCGCTCGGTGATGTTTCCAATTGGCCCAAAAGATAGTCGGTAACCGGCTGATTGCCCTGGAGATAGACAAAGACGCCGGTTACGGACAACGCCGTTTCTCCGCCGCCACGCGGCAGGAGGCGCAGACTCTCCACACTGCCGTTGCCGCTAATCTCCTTCAACCGTGTTCCCAGTTGAACCCGGATTTTTGGATGGGTTGTGACCTCGGTAATCAAGCTGGGTTGAGCCTTTAACTCCGGGGTGGGCACAATCAGGTGGATCGGGTTGGCAAATTTGGTCAAAAACAGGGTCTCTTCCAGGGCCTCGTCGTTGCTGCCGATGACCGCGACCGGTTGATCGCGGAAAAATGCGCCGTCACAGGTAGCGCAATAACTCACGCCGCGTCCCAGAAATTCCGCTTCGCCCGGTACGGTTTGGGTGCGGCCCATCGAGCCGGTTGCCAGAATGAGGGTCTGGGTTTCAAAACTGCCGGTGCCGGCCATGACTAGTTTGGGATTAGCCTTCAGGTCTACCCCTACCACTTTATCGGTCAGGAAGGTAGCGCCAAACGACTCGGCCTGCTGGCGCATGGTAGCAACCAGGTCGGCTCCGCTGATCGGACCCGGTATGCCGGGATAGTTGCTGATTTTTTCGGTTATGCCCAAGGCTCCGGCGGTGAGACCTTTATCCAGGACCAGGGTCCGTAAATTCGCCCGGGCCGTGTAAATAGCTGCCGAGGCACCGGCCGGTCCACCGCCGATAATGACGACATCGTAAGGGTCGGGGCCGCCGCCCAAGTTCAAGTCGAGATTGAAGTCCATCATTCCTGACCTCTTACGCTGCCAGGGTGGCCTTGATCTTGGTCAGCAGCATTGCTTCGGGAGCAGCGCCTTCCAGGTGAGCTGTTTCATTGATGACGGTGCGCGGCACGCCCTGCACCTGGTACTTCAATGATAAATGGGGAAATTCTATCGCTTCAACCATATCGGCCCGCACCCACTCGCTCTCAAAGGCCAGTTGATGGGCCAGATGAACGGCCGGCGGGCAGTAGGGACAGGTGGGGGTGACAAAGACCTGCAAGTGCAGCGGCTTGTCCAAACCAGCCAGATAAGTCTTGGCCTCCGCCGACAAACCGGAGTCGCCGCGGCCAATCATCATAATATCGCTGATGAGGCTGCTGAACTCGTAACCGGCCGGGATACCGTAATAGCGGATGCCGTAATCTTTGGGCTGTTCACCGCCGCGCATTATGACGACTGCCGGAATTTTGTCTATCCCGTACTGTTCGACCACTTCCCGATCGGCCACAAAGTCGTAAACTTCGAGGCTGATTTTATCGGACAGGCCGGCGATCTCTTCGGCAATGAGGCGGGTATCGCTGCAATATTGACATTCCACTTCCTGGGTGAAAATCAGAAGATTGACCGGCTCGCGCAGCGCGGCGAATTCTTTGAGCAAATGTTGGCGATCTTTTTCTTTGAGCAATGACATTTTAGTTACCTCTTTAGAAATTATGGGTTAATGGATCGAATGATGCATCTACGGGATTAGATGCAAGGTTAATCAAAAAGTTACAGCCTGGAAAAGCTGTAACTTTTTAACCCGGTTGGCGTCTAATCACCATAAGGCCAACTGGCCTCAACCAATTAGACCCACCGGTGAGGTGAAGCTGATGAGCAAAGCCCTAACATCCAAACACCATCCGCCCAAATCGGGCAAGGCAAAAACGCCGGGCCAGTCAAAAATGTGGTTCTATCTGAATATTGCCCTGGCGGTGATCCTGATGGCGGCCGCCGTAGGCATGCTGTTGTGGCTGGGCTGGCAGACAGCCGATAAGCAGGCCATCTCTGCCCAGCAGGGCCTCATCCGCCTGGGGCAGCCCGCGCCCGATTTCAGCCTGCCGGCCCTTAGCGGCGAAACCATCCGGCTGAACGACCTGAAAGGGCAGGTCGTGCTGGTCAATCTGTGGGCCACATGGTGCCCACCCTGTAAAGCAGAAATGCCTGTTATGGATACTTTTTATAAGACACATCAAGCAGCGGGGTTTACCACATTGATGGTCAATATGCAGGAAGATGGAGCGACCGTCGGCGATTTTATCAAGGCGTCGGGTTTTAGTTTTCCGGTTTTACTGGATAGCCAGGGTGAACTGATGAAACTGTATGGGGTTCGTGGTCTCCCGGCCACCTTTATTCTTGACCGTTCCGGTCAAGTCCGGCATATTCAAAGTGGCGCTATCACAGAGGCCGAACTGGAAGCGGCGGTGACTCCCTTGTTGAAATAACCTGACCGGCAATCCACCCTCTACGCCCCATCAGACATCGCTGTTAAAGACGACGGCTCGCTACTGTTGCCCAAGTCGGCCACATGGTAACGAGCCGCCAATAATAGGCTACTGTCCCCTGTTTATCACTTCACCCTACAATTCAATCTTTGTTCCCAACACGATTAGGAACTTGGCCAACCATTCGGGATGGGCAGGCCAGGCTGGCGCGGTGACCAACTTGCCGTCCACGTGGGCCTGGTCCACTGGAATACTGACATACGTTCCACCCGCGCGAGTTACGTCCGGCCCTACTGCCGGATAAGCGGAGCAAGCTTTACCCTCGATGACTTCAGCCGCCGCCAGTACCTGTGCCCCGTGACAGATGGAAGCAATGGGCTTTTCTGCTTGCGAAAAGTGCCGCACCATCTCCAGCACAGTCTCATTCAGGCGAATGTACTCGGGTGCGCGCCCACCGGGGATGACCAGGGCATCGTAGTCTTCGGCCTTGACCTCGGCAAAAGTAGCGTTCAGCGTAAAGTTGTGACCGGGCTTTTCGCTGTAGGTCTGGTCTCCCTCAAAATCGTGGATGGCAGTTCGTACTTGTTGGCCTGCCTTCTTGTCGGGACAGACCGCGTGGACTGTGTGGCCTACCATCAAAAGGGCCTGGAAGGGCACCATAACCTCATAGTCTTCCACATAATCGCCGACGAGCATTAAGATTTTCTTTGCGCTCATAGTAAACTCCTTTGTATGGTCTTATGTTTGATAAACTTGTCTTGTTTTTGAAAAAACTGTCCCCCTCACCGGCGCAAATTTTCTGAAATAGGCTTTATTTGCTAAGGAATAATGTGCTTTTCACCTCCTTTCCTGTCGTTTTTTTAAGCATCCGCTTCCTGTCGAGTATTGCAAGTAATGCCGATAACCCAATCAACAAGGTGGAAAAAGGAATAACGGTGGCAATTCAGAAATTAAACAGTCCAAAAAAGCCTGCAGTTAGTGTCTTAGCAGTTGAGTCCTTGTACATTGAGCAAGAACTTTGCCACGAATTGCACGAACATGCGGTACGAAAATTTTTTAGTGAAAATTCGTGCCGAAGGTTCGTGGCGAAAAATCCTGTTTGGCCGAAGGTGGCTCGTCCAGGTTAGGATTAAATGAACCAATAAATCGGGCTAGTGGCACACACCTGATCCGGGCCAGGCCCCGTTTGCGCGGGCTTTATTTTTTTAAAGTATATGCAAAAGAAGCAATCCTTGTCTAGTGACAAATGTCACAACTCGATCAAGGTGTCAAGTCATAAATGCCAACCGCCACCGCACCGGGAGAATAACGGCTAAGAGGACGGCATCCTGTGGTGCTGTGCCTGTGGCTATTCCAAAAAGGGCTGCTCCCCCTGATGAAACCGGCTCTGGGGCGTGTCCCTGGCTATTCCGAGTATCCGGACTCCGAAAAGCCTTCCTCACGTTGCGGAT
>JAAUSP010000440.1 GCA_012032575.1 Anaerolineales bacterium
CTACATCAGCATCAACATCAACAAAGTCTAAGCCTTTGATAATTGCCCATCGTGGTGCTTCCGGCTATCTCCCCGAACACACGTTGGCCGCTTATCAGTTGGCAATCGAGCAGGGAGCCGATTACATCGAACCCGATCTGGTAATGACCAAAGATGGAGTCTTGATTTCTCGCCATGAAAACGAGATTTCGGAGACCACGGATGTGGCCACGGTCTTTCCCGAGCGCAAGGCGACCAAGGTAATCGACGGAGAGCCCATCACCGGTTGGTTCGTGGAGGATTTCACTCTAAAAGAGATCAAGAGGCTCAAAGCGCGTGAGCGACTGTCCTTCAGAAATCAGTCTCATAACGGCTTATACCAAATACCGACATTGACCGAAATTATCGATCTGCTGGCGCAACAATCGAAAAAGCGGCTCATTTTGGGCGGCGCGCGGGCGACAGGGCCAGAGAACGCGGCGCGTATGCCGGAGCCACCGAGTATTATGCCGGGGTTCTGGCCTGGCCAAAGCTCCCCTGACCGAACGCGCCGCCGCCGCCGAAGGTCAGGCCGATGTGCTAGCCTTACAAGGCAACTATCAGGCTGCTGCCGCCGCCTACAACCAGGCGATTGAGTTAGGCAG
This sequence comes from Anaerolineales bacterium, assembly GCA_012032575.1. The sequence goes on from JAAUSP010000440.1 coordinate 624, forward strand.
CCGGGAGGCCGGCGGCAAACAAGCTATTTTGACCGGCCAACTTGAGCTGCTGCTCGAAACCCAGTTTACCCCGACCTTGCAGGGCTGGGCCGAGGGAGCGCGAGCCTGGCTGTTGGCGCAGCAGGGCCAATCGGAGGCAGCGCTCAAGGTGGCCCAGGCCGCCGTTGCCGCGGCCGGGGAGTTTGTCCGCCCGGTCCTGGAGGGGTTGGTCCGAACCTTAACAGCAGAGGAGGCAGTGGGCGCTTATGAGGAATGGCTGGCGCAGTTTGCTCAAATGGTCTTGAGTCAAGGTGCGCAGCCGGCCAATCTGAGCCTGACGAAAAACTGATTTTTTAATAACCATTTGCTTAAATAGGAATATTGCGGTAGTCTTAATATTATCTATGGGAAAGACAAGCCATCAGCGATATTTTCTTTCACCGGTATAGATTTACGCCGTTTTCGTCGCATCATTTTTTCTTCCGGCTCGTGTCTTTTATCCAATCCTGTAACCACGCCTGATATTTCGACCGCAGCAGTAAACCTAACAAAATCAACCGAGGAGGCGAATATGGTTTGTCACCAATGTGGTCAGACGGCTATGGGCGTTTGTAAATTTTGTGGTCGAGGCGTCTGCGCCAATCACCACAGCCAAATGCCTGTTATTCTGGCCGTTTATGTTGGCCGCGCCCAAACACCCAAAACCATTGTTGTAGCGGATGCGCTGTGGTGCGGTGTCTGTAAACCGCAGCCGGAGCCTATTCCGATGCCGGAGATTTACTAATGGGACTATTTGATCGTTTGCAGGATGAGTTGGACGCTCGTGGACGGCAAGAAGGTCTTTCTCCGATTGATTTGTTAGACCTCCCCCCCGGCCTGGCCGCCATCGCCAAAAAAATTGTCCGCCGCAATGGGATGAGCCTTTCAGAAATCTCTCAGGAAATGAACCAACCCCCTGAAGAAACCCAGGCGATTTTGGACGATTTGGTGGCAAAGGGGCTAATTCGCCGGGTTGAGGTAAGCGGCGAAGTTTGGTACAAGGCTTTTTTTGCCCGCAAGGCCGATAAAAAACTCTCAACCGGGGTCTGGTCAGCGTTGGATAATCTCCTGGAGCAGGATAAAGAAGAATAAGAGAACCGGCTGCAAGACAATGTTCACCCACCAAAGCCACATCAACAACAATGAAAAGGTACCGCCGGGTGTTTAATATTCGGCGAGGGTAGCACCCCTTGGAGCGTTAAAGGGGTAAGGTAGCAGAATCATAATTCCCCTGTCTGCCGTCTACCGTCTACGCCCTTCGGCGCACCCGAAGGGATGCCGTCTACACTATTTTCAGAGGAGCTACTTATGTCAAAAATTATTTCAGTCCACTCTTTTCGGGGTGGAACAGGCAAATCAAATACCACCGCCAATATCACCGCACTGCTGGCCGCCCAGGGACTTAAGGTCGGTGTGATTGATACCGACATCCAGTCACCGGGAATTCATGTTTTGTTTGGGATGGAAGAAGATGACATGGGTCATTCCTTAAACGATTACCTGTGGGGCAAATGCTCCATCGAGGAAACGGCCCACGACGTGACCGCCCGTCTGGGCAATATCAAAGGCCAGGTCTTTTTGATCCCGTCCAGCATCAAGGCCGGCGAAATTGCCCGAGTGCTGCGCGAAGGGTACGACGTGGGCCTGCTCAACGATGGCTTCCACGACCTGGTCGAAAACCTGGGCCTTGATGTGCTGATGATTGACACGCACCCCGGCCTCAACGAGGAAACCCTGCTCTCGATTGCCATCTCCGATGCGTTGGTTATCATCCTGCGCCCTGATCAGCAGGATTATCAGGGCACCGGCGTCACCGTCGAAGTGGCCCGCAAGCTGAACGTGCCGCGCCTGCTGCTGCTGGTTAATAAAGTGCCGGAAGTGTTCAACTTTGCCGACGTGCAAAAACGGGTCGAAGAGACCTATAACAGCGAAGTGGCGGCCGTTCTGCCTCACTCCGACGAAATGATGGCCCTGGCCAGTGCCGGGATTTTTGCGCTGCGTTACCCGGAACACCGGGTGACTCAGTCCCTCAAACAAGTTGCGGCCAAGTTGATGGCTTAGACAGCTTCATGGGAAGGCTGAGGCTGAGGCTAAGGCTAAGGCTGGGAACAACGTTAGACCTTTTTTTTCTTTTTTAGCCTTAGCCCCAGTCTTGGCCTTTTTTGTCAGAGAACCTTAAAGGATGGATAGACGCCCCAAAATCGGCTATGACTCGTTTACTCAGCAAACTGTTTAACATTCGCCCCGGCGAATGGCCCCGCTTGTTGTACCTGTATGTTATCTTTTTTGTCTATATCACCGGGGCAACCTGGGGCGAAACCATTGTCGAGGCCGCCTTTCTTCAGCAAGTCGGTGTGGAATACCTGCCCTGGGTGTTTGTAGCCGTAGCGGTGGTCTCCGTCCCGGTGACAGCGGTTTATACTGCCTTTGCCGACCGCATTGCCAACACCAGAGTTGCCCTGGGAATTTTGGGCCTGGGGCTGCTGGGTATTATTGCTGGTCGCCTGCTGCTGGCCGAGGGCCTGGACCGGGTGGCCTATCCCCTGCTGTACCTGATTATGTTTGTCCCTCTGTCTGATATTTTTCTGGTTCACTGGTATACCCTAACCAACAGCTTCTACGACACCCAATCGGCCAAACGAATTGTGCCCATTCTGGCGACGGCCAGCCGCATTGGCGGGATTCTGGCCGGCCTGAGCATGTTCCTGCTGAACCGCTGGCTGGCTCCGGCCAATATCATTACTGTCTGGTCAAGCACCATCATTACCGTGATGCTGATGATTGGGCTGATGCCTTATATCTTTAAAGATGAAAAGACCGCGCTGGAACAGCCCGCCGAGATCAACCCCGGCAGCAAAGCCGCCAAAAGCCAGGGCCGGCTCTCGTATCTGGACAATATCCGCGAGGGCTATCACTACGTCACCCAATCCCGCTTTTTGCTCTGGATGGCGGTTTCGACCCTGCTGTTGATGATGCTGATCCCGTTTTTGGAATTTCGGACCAGCCAGATTTTGCTGGCCGAGTTGGGCACGGCCCAGGCCATCTCTAATTACACCGGCACCCTTAACGGCGTAACCAACCTGATCGCCCTGCCGATCCAGCTTTTTTTACTCAGCCGGATTATCGGCTGGATTGGCGTGGGCAATGCCAATCTTATTTTCCCCATCGGCAATCTGGCCATCACCGGGCTGCTTACCTGGCGGGGGACTCTGTTCACGGCTGCGCTGGCCTATTTTGACCGGAACGCCTTTCGTTCCACCTTCCGCAACCCGCCGGACAGTTTGCTTTACAATGCCGTACCTCTGCGGGTCAAAGGCCGGGCGCGGGCCTTTATCGGCGGGCTGGTCGCGCCTCTGGGTGGACTCTGCGGTGGTCTCCTTTTGTTATTGCCGTTCGCCTCGGCAGTTTGGTTTCTCTCCGCCGGAATTTTGCTGCTGTCGGTGGTCTATCTGGTCAGCACCCTGGTCATTCGCAAGCAATACACCCGCGCCCTCATCCAAATGCTGGAGCAGGAGGACTTTTCATTCCTGTTGCTGCAAGAAGCCACCCCTCTCACCGTGACCGACCCGGCCACCCTCAACACTTTGCGCAAAAAATGGAAGAAAGCACCAGCCACGAGTTCACCATTTTTATGGCCAAGCTCATCAGCCAGATTGGCGGCAGCGCCTCTATTTCTATCCTGAGCCAGACCGCAAAAACCGCTACCGACCCGCGCAGCCGGGCCGCCATCCTCGATGTGGTGGTGGCGGCGGATTATGTCGGCGAGCCGGTGCGCCAGCTTTATATTGACTTTTTAGAAGACGAAGATGGCCGGGTGCGCCAATCGGCCATTGCCGGGCTGGAAGAGTTAAGCGACCCGCAGGACAAACAATTTCTGGACCTGACCGCCAGACTGTTGGCCGACCCGGATACCGAAGTGCGGGCCAGGATTTTGCCCACCCTGCTGCGGGCCAACAATCCCGAACATCACATTTCGGCCATCCAAACCCTGGATGAATTCTTGAAGCATGAAGACCCCCACCTGCGAGCACGCGGGGTGCGCGTGCTCAACCAGACCGGCGACCCGCGCTTTATCCATACCCTGCTCGATTACCTGTCTGACCCCGCCGACGAAGTCCGGCTGGAAGCAGCCCTGGCCGTTGAAACCTATCTGTCCCAAAAAATACCGGCCCCGATTATCACCCTGGTTCTGGATAAGATGAACCGGCTGGCCCAGGACCCGGTTGAACGTATCCGCCAGGCTGCGCTGAACATTTTGGCCCGTATCCACAATCGCGACGCCTATCAACTGATGCTGAATGCCCTGACCGACCCCAGCCCGCAGGTCAGGTCTACCGGGGTTGATGTGCTGGCCCACGCCGGCAAGGCAGCTATTCCCACTCTGCACCCGGCGCTCAATTCGGCCAACCCCCTGCTGCGCAAAATGGCGACAATGGCCTTAAGCCGCATCAACCAGCGCGAATTTGGGCCGCTGGTCGAGGCCCACATTACCGGCAACCTGCTGGAAATCTATCGCTGCTACGGCCTGCTGACCGCACTCACCCCTGGCAGCCAATTTCCCAGCGTCGCTATTCTGCAAAGCGCTATTCGCGAGCAAAATCAGCAGCTTTTGGATGAGATTTTTTACCTGCTCACTGCCATCCACGGCAAAGAAGCGGTCAAAATTGTGGCCGAATCTTTTGAGAGCGAAACGGCCCGCACCCGCGCCAATGCCGCTGAAGCACTCGAAGCCATGACCACCCCGCAGACGGCTAAACTGATCGCCCCTTTGTTTGAACCGGGTTTAATTCCGGCCCAGTTGTTACAAATCAGCCATGAAACCTGGGAAATGGCCCATCCCAAAACCGTGGGGGCGATTCAACAACTGCTCACCAACCCGGCTGATCCCTGGCTTCGGGCAGTGATGACCCTGGCCCTGGGTGAAATGGCCGCCACTTTCCTGCCCGAACAGCCTGCCGGACCCCAATCCCGAATTTCAAAAATTCACGAAGTGGTCAATCAGCGGGTAAACGAATTGACCAACACCAATGCGAGTGAAACACCCGCCGAACCCGCCCCGGAAGAACCAAAAACGCCGCGCCCCCGCCGGATCAACCCATTGGATATGCTGACCGCAGCCGGCGAGCCGGTCCCACCGGCCCCGGAACCCCAACCGCCTCCGGAGCGCCAGCGTCGCAGCCGCCCCGCCGATTTGTTCGGCGCATTGATCGGCTCGAACCACAGCGACAAACCCGACAAGCCCGAAGAATCCAAACCCCGCCGCCGGCCGGCCGATTTGCTGGGAGCTATTATGGACGGGGGGCAAACTCAACCCGCTCCGGCTCCGGAAAAACCTGCCGCAGCAGCCTCAACCAACGGTCTGCCTTTCTCCCTGCCGGAAATTGAAACCATGATTGAAGCGGCCTTTGCCGACTCACAAATTGATGTCCGCCTGGCAGCGCGGGCCGCCAAACGGATCATGGCCGGCTCGTACATTACCAGTGTTATTCAGGAGGAGGGACTCTTGCTTTCCGCCATCGAAAAAATCATCTTTTTGAAGGAAGTCCCCTTTTTCCAGGGGATGACGATTGACCAGCTCAAAGTGCTGGCCAATGTCTGCGAAGAACAGCTTTTTGAAGAAGATGCCCGCATCTTTAATGCCGGCGACCCCGGCGGCGCGCTGTACGTGGTGGTGAGCGGCCGGGTAGCCATTGAGCAGGAAAAACGCAAAGGCTCTTTTGCCCGGCTGGCTACCATTGAGGCCCACTCTTATTTTGGTGAAATGAATTTGTTCGATAACAGCCCCCGTTCCGATGCGCAATTGCCCTGCAAGATACCCTGACCCTGCGCCTGCGCCGCGAGCCGCTGACTCGCCCTGGCCCGGCAGTACCCCGACCTGTCGCTGG